>CALUVN010000011.1 GCA_944324235.1 Candidatus Gastranaerophilales bacterium | reverse complement strand
ACGGCTCAAAACTAACAATAACAATAAAAGAGCCGTTTAAGGCTCTTATAAAATTTGCTATTCTTAAAAATGGGGCGTCTGATGGGATTCGAACCCATGCATATCGGAACCACAATCCGAGGTCTTAACCGCTTGACGACAGACGCCATTGACATAAATTATATTAACACATAAATATTTTTTGTCCAGAACTTTATTACTCTTAAATACAATTTTTTTACATAAAAAAAGATTCTCCACTTAAAATCAAGGAAGAATCTTTTTCTGTTTAAATACTAATCTTAGTTAATGCGTTGGAACATATAACCAATTCCGCGGGCAGTCAATATCAATTCAGGATTTGCCGGATCTGATTCCAGTTTAGAACGCAATCTTGAAATATGAACATCAACTACACGGGTATCAATTCTGTGATCAGGCGGATATGCCCAAACATGCTGCAAAATTTCGTTTCTTGAAAATGCCTGACCTGAATTGTTTACAAGAAGTTCCAACAAGCTGAATTCCATACCTGTCAAACGAATTCTTTCATTCTTTCTGAATACCTGACGTCTAGCAGTATCAATTTTGATATTACCTGTTGTAATAACATTTTTAGTAACTTTACCGCTAGGTGTAACAGTTTCTCTGTTATTAGTTCTTCTCAAAACAGCTTTTACACGTGCTTCAAGTTCTTTTGGAGAGAACGGTTTAATAACATAATCGTCAGCACCGAGTTCCAAACCTGTAATTCTTTCTGAAACATCACCAAGAGCGGTCAATATAATAATAGGTACATCAGCTGTACGTCTGATTTCTCTGGTAACACCATAACCATCCATCTTTGGCATCATAACATCCAAAACTACGAGATCTGGATTATATTTATTAAAAGCATTAACAGCCTCTTCACCGTCTGCGGCTGTATAAACATCATAACCTGCCATTTTTAATCTAGTCTCAAGAATACGTCTGATTGAAGCTTCATCATCTGCTAAAAGAATACGTTGACGATCTTCATTCTCGGTAGTCATTTCTGCATTTTCTGTCATAGTCTTTTCCTTATGTTTATTAAATCACATTCAAACACTAATATTAAAAAATATTTCTTTTTTTTAAATTTTTTAAATAATTATAACGTTATATTAATATAATTTAACAAAAATTGCAAGCATTTTTTATAACTTTTGGGAAATAATTTTTTTGAATTTTTCAAGGTCATCAGCCGTATCAATACCCACGGGAGCAAAGTTTACAACAGAAGTTTTAATCTTCATGCCATTTTCCAGAGCACGCAGCTGCTCAAGGCTTTCCGTTTTCTCAAGCGGAGTTTGGGCAAGAGTTGTCATCTTAATCAAAGCTTCACGCTTATAGCCGTATATACCGAGATGTCCATAGAATTCGCCACAAACAGGGTTTCTTTCATAAGGAATTTTGGATCTTGAAAAATAAAGAGCAAAACCGTTTTTATCACGAACACATTTTACCAGATTCGGGTTATCAATATCTTCTGCACTTGTTAAAACTCTTACAAGCGTTGATATATCCGCAGAGCTATCTTCGATGACATTTCTTGCAACCTCGTCTATGGCTGAAGGTTCAATTAGCGGTTCATCCCCCTGAAGATTCACTATATAATCTATTTCAGGATGTCTGTCCACAACTTCTCTAATTCTGTCACTGCCGCATTTATGTGATGTTGAAGTCATTTCAACATTTCCGCCAAATGCTTTTACTGTGTTAAAAATTCGTTCATCATCCGTCGCGACAATAATCATATCTGCAAGTTTAGACATCTGCGCCTTTTCATAAACCCATTGAATAATTGTTTTACCGGCAACTTCAATGAGAGGTTTGCCCTCTAAACGGCTTGAGCCGTAACGTGCCGGAATTATTATTGCTGTTTTAGACATTGTGTTCCTCCAAAAATTTCTTTATATATTCATATTCTTCCATACCTAACGGAAGTTTTATTTTATTTTTACCTGAATTAACAATTAAAGTTGAGGTAAATTTGCCGGTTAACTTTAATTTTGAAAAATCATTAACAACTAAAGCTCTGTTAAAAATCTTAAAAACTATAAAATCTGAATAAATTTCAACATCAGCATAAAACCCTCTATAAATGAGCCAGTTTATACTGGAAATACGTGTTGTAAATATTTTCAGAGGCTCAGCATTTGAAATTGATTTAATTTCATCGTAATAATCACAATCAAATATTTCGTTAAATGAACCTTTTAATATGTTGAACACAAAATAAGCTATTAAACCAAACAAGACTGCAAAAACTAGTGAAAAAACTATTTCAAATTCTTTGCCGTATATCAATAAAACGCCTCCACATTTTTAACAATCAGCGCAACCCATTGGTCTTGATGCATTTCTTCAATAAGTTTCAGTCCGTATTTTTCAATTGCATCAAGAACGACTTGTTTTTTCTCATTCAAAATACCTGACAACACCATTTTAGCATCAGGATTCATGAGTTTTTTCAAATCTCCCATTATTTCAGCAAGAACATTATGCAAAATATTTGCACAGATAAAATCAAAAGTTTCGGTTAATTTATCGGCTGTATTCAACTCAAAAATACACTCAACACTGTTTTTTGCGGCATTTTCACGCGCAACATCAATAACTGTTTCATCATTATCGCAGCCGTAAACGTATGTCGCACCGAATTTAGCGGCACAAATTGCTAAAATTCCGCTTCCTGTTCCAATATCTGCAACTCTTGCATGTTTTGGCATATAATGCTCAATAGCCTTCATACAAAGCTGAGTAGTCTGGTGAGTACCTGTGCCAAAAGCACACCCCGGCTCAAGGCGTATTACAATTTCATCAGCGTTCGGGGCATATTCAAGCCAGTCAGGCACTACTACAATTCTGTCAGAAACTCTTGTGATATCCCACTTTTCTTTCCACTTACGTGACCAATCTTCATTTTCTTTTTCAACAAAAGAAAATTCCCAGCTGCCAAGCTCGTCATCCGTAAAACCGCGGGATTTAAGAAGTGCTCGCTGTTCTTTGAAAAGATTCCGAATATAAGATTCAGAAATCAGTTCAGCATGGTCAGACTCTCCTGTAAGAAATACCCTCAATGTACCTTCTGTAGTTGATATCATCTCTAAGTCTTTATAAGCTTCTTCAGCCATAACAATTCCTTCACACGGAAGATTTTCAAAACAAATGTCAGAAACAATATCTTCTATTGCAGGATTAATCTTGATTTGGAGTTCGTAATAAGAGTTCATATAAAACTACTCCAAAAATGCACCCATACGTCTGAATTTATCATACCTGTCGTTTTTAAGTTCTTCAGGACTCATCTTGTCTAAATCCGCAAGAGCTGAAAGAATAGTTTCTTTCATATTCTTAGCCATCAAATCATAATCATTATGAGCACCGCCGACAGGCTCTTTAATATCACCGTCAATAATATTGAATTTCATCAAATCAGGAGCTGTAATTTTCAAAGCATCTGCAGCCACTGCAGCTTTAGAAGCATCACGGAACAAAATTGACGCACAGCCTTCCGGTGAAATAACAGTATAATAAGCATGTTCAAGCAGATAAACTTTGTTAGCAACTGCAAGTCCGAGAGCACCACCCGAGCAGCCTTCACCGGAAATAATAGCGATAACAGGAACTTCCAATTTTGCCATATCACGTAAATTTGTAGCAATAGCAACACCTTGTCCTGTTTCTTCTGCGCTTATACCGGGATAAGCACCAGGGGTATCAATAATTGTGATTATAGGTAATTTAAACTTGCTGGCATGCTTAAACAATCGCAAAGCCTTTCTGTAACCTTGCGGCTGCGGCATACCGAAGTTATACTCAAGATTTTCCTTTGTGGATTTACCCTTCATTGTACCGATAATCATGACAGGACGTCCGTCAAGTTTAGCAAGTCCGCCGATAATAGCGCGGTCATCCATTCCTTCTCTGTCTCCGTGAAGTTCTATGAAATCAGTACACATTAGATTAACATAATCAAGAAAATTAGGTCTTTCCGGATGTCTTGCAATCTGCAATTTTTGAGATGGTTTCAAATTAGCATAAAGTTCTTTTTTGTAATCATCAGCCTGTTGTTCAAATGTTTCTATTTCTTTATTTAAATCCATACCGGACTCCGCACTTATTTTCTTTAGTTCTTCAATCTTTTCTTGAATTTCCATAATAGGTTTTTCAAAATCTAAAACTGTCATATATTACCTCTTAATTATTATGCATAGCGAATATATTTGCGAGTGTCTTTCTCAAGTCTTTTCGTGATGATACAACATCAACCTGACCGTATTTCAGCAAATATTCAGCAGTTTGGAAATCAGACGGGAGTTTTTGTCTGATAGTCTGTTCAATTACACGACGGCCTGCAAACCCGATTCTTGCGCCTTGTTCGGCAACGATAATATCACCCAGAGTTCCAAAGCTTGCCGTCACCCCTCCGAAAGTAGGTTCAGTGAGCAGATTAACATACAACAAACCGGCATCATCCAATCTGGAACATGCACATGATGTTTTAGCCATCTGCATAAGACTCAGAGCACTTTCCTGCATTCTTGCGCCGCCTGAAGACGTAATAGCCAGAACAGGAAGTCTTAATTCAATAGCTTTTTCTATTAATCTGGTAACTTTTTCACCTACGACACTGCCCATTGAACCGCCCATATAATCGAAATCCATTACGGCAGCCGCAACTCTGTGACCTTCTATAGATGCCAATCCAGTAATGACAGCTTCATCAAGATTTGTTTTAGCATGAGCCTTTTCCAATCGTTCTTTATAAGGTTCTGTGTCAACAAAATTTAAAGGGTCAGTAGGTTTGATATCCTTGAACAATTCTTCAAAAGAACCTTCATCAAAAAGCTGTTTAATTCTTTTTGTCGCATTTATACGAAAATGATAATCGCAAACAGGGCAAACCATATCATTTTCTTCCAAATCTTTCTTCAAAAGCTGGGAATCGCAGTGAACGCATTTTGTCCAAAGGTCAGGATTACCTTCGACTTCAACTTTTGCTTCAAGTGCTCTTCTTTGTATTTGAGCCTCTTTACGTTTTTCAAACCAATCTTGAATAGTCATATTTAAACATCCCTACTAACAAATCTAAATCGATAATAAAAATTATCCACAAAGTAATTATACAACAAAAAATAATTATCGCAATATTAAAAGACCGCCAAGTTAGCTTGACGGTCTTTTATAACTCTCAACTGTCTTATTTAATCACGAGATAACAGCCACTTACTTAACTGCTACCAATCGCGCCTGAATACCGGCATCCGCATTAATCATTCTTGCGTTTGCCATCGCCATTGAACGGCGTTTTCTCGCTCCTCTTAATATGAATTCCACACTGTCGCATACATTACACGAAGGTGTTACAATCTTTTTGAGCATATATGAATTCTCCTTTAAGTTTTCTGATTACATATAATCTATCGACACACGGGAGCAAAAACTTTAAAATCGTATATACTTTTAGTTACAAAAATTAACATGAAAAAAGACTGACAGAACAATCTGCCAGCCTTTAACACTACTATTTACTTAAGTTAACTACACAGCGTAAACACTAACCTGTTTTCTGTCACGTCTGTGAGATTCAAATTTAACCTGACCGTCGATAAGAGCGTACAAAGTGTCATCACTACCGATACCAACATTGTTGCCCGGGTGAATTTTAGTACCTCTTTGACGAACAAGAATGTTACCGCAAGTAACCATTTCGCCGCCGAATTTTTTAACGCCTAAACGCTTAGCTTCGGAGTCACGACCGTTACGGGTAGATCCCATACCTTTCTTATGTGCCATTTTTATATCTCCTTGTAATTAGTTACTATCACTGATTATTAAGCTTCAGCAGATTCTGCTGCGCCTTTCTTTTGAGCAGAAGTTCTGATTTTAGAAATCATAACTCTTGTAAAACCTTGTCTGTGGCCTTGTTTTTTTCTATAGCCTTTTTTAGGTCTTTGTTTGTAAACGATAACTTTTTTAGCTTTGTCATGTTTAACGATAGAACCTTCAGCAGAAGCACCCTCAACATAAGGTTGGCCTACTTTTGATTTTTTACCGTTAACAATCATAACGACTTTATCAAAAACGACTTTTGCATCTTGTTCGCCGTCCAATAATTCGACGTCTACATAACGTCCTTCTTCAACTTGATACTGTTTTCCGCCAGTTTCTACAATTGCGTACATCTTAATTTCCTTTCATTTTAGGTCTCGTAACCCGTCAATTCGGCATCTCGGGGTATTTATCAACGATTTACCTTTACTATACACGTAAAATCATTATCACCCAGTCAAAACCAGCTGTCAAGTAGTATTAATATTTATTAACTTTATGTATTCTAATATTTTTTTGGAGTATCATAGAATATGTTATGAAATTGAGAGTGGATGAAATTTTACAGGCTTGTAAGGGAGAATTAATAAAAAACGTAAACGAAGAAAATATGGAGTTTACGTTCTCTACTGATACACGCTGTATAAAAAAAGGTGACATATATATCCCTTTAAAGGGTGCTAAATTTGACGGCGAAAATTTTATTGATACGGCAGTTGCAAACGGAGCTTCCGGCTGTCTGACAACAAAAGATGATGCAGACGCACCGCTTGTCATAAAGGTAAAAAATACGCTGGAAGCGTACATGAATATCTGCCAATTTTATAAAGAAAAGCTGAATGTTTTTACAGTAGGAATAACAGGCAGTTCGGGGAAAACCACTACAAAAGAAATGCTCTATTCGGTACTGTCTGAAAAATTCAAAACCCATAAGACTTTTTCTAACCATAACAACGAAATCGGCTTTTGTGAAACAATCAATACAATGCCTGAAGATACGGAATTAGTGATTATAGAAATGGGTATGCGCGGCTTGGGCGAAATTGAATTAATAGCAAAACATGCCGGATGCGATATAGGGATTATCACAAATGCAGGCTCTGCCCACATAGGACGTCTTGGAAGCCTTGACAACATCGCAAAAGCAAAATGCGAGCTCACTAAATACATAAAACCTGACGGCGAATTTATTGCACTGAATCAGGATAGAATTAAAAAGTTTTCGGAATTTAAAGGCGAAACAGTTTATTACTCGTCAGACGATGTAAAAATATCAGAACAAAAACCCGGATACACAAAATTCTCATACCGCAACAGTGAATACGAACTCAATGTCGAAGGAATTTATAATGTTGAAAATTCGCTGGCGGCTATTGAAACAGGCAAAAAATTAAAACTTACGGAAGCCCAAATTAAAGCAGGGCTAAAAAATTACCATCCGATTGAAAAACGCTGGGAAATACAGGACGTAAACGGATATAAATTTATAAACGACAGCTACAATGCAAATCCTGATTCAATGAAAGCTTCAGTTTCCACATTTATGGAACTTTATCCGGAATCTGTCGTAATTCTCGGAGATATGGGTGAACTTGGAGAACAGGAAACAGCCTTACACAGAGAAGTGGGGAAATTCCTTGCGGCGAAACCGCATAATTCCAGCTTTTTGACGGTAGGTTCACTTGCTGAAGAAACAGGCGAAGAATTAAAACAGGAAGGATTTGATGTGAAAAGCTTTTCATCAAATTGTGAAGCTGCACGTTACATACTTGAAAACGTAAATGTCGGTACTACTATATTTTTAAAAGCTTCTCGCTCAATGAAGTTTGAAGAGATAATTAATATGATAAAGGGAGATAATAACCAATGATAATGATAGCGGTTGCATTTTTACTGGGATTAATTTTGTGCCTGCTTTTCGGCGTACCGTATATTGACTGGCTTAAAAAGAAAATGATTGGTCAGTACATAAAAGATGTTGCTCCTGAAGCACATGCTAAAAAACAGGGCACACCGACAACCGGCGGTGTATTTATAATAACAGCAGCAATACTTGCATCAATTGTTGTTTTAATGCTTGCACAAAGACTTTCCACTGATGCATTTATTATATTGATTACATTTTTCTTCTACACGCTTGCAGGATTTCAGGATGACTACATTAAACTGAAAGGTAAAGGCAACGACGGGCTCTCAGCTAAGGGTAAATTAATGAGACAAATTGCTATAGCTCTTCTTCCTGCAATGTATGTCATGATGAACTACACAAACGGCAGTGTGGTATCATTTGGGCACTACGGAGTGGATTTAAAATGGTTCTACCCGTTTTTTGCGGTATTCGTAATTACCGGTGCTTCAAATGCCTATAATCTGACAGACGGACTTGACGGACTTGCCGCATCCACCGGAATGTTTCCGTTTGCTATATGTTCAATTATAGCTCTATTTTCGGGTTATCCGGAAGTTGCGATTATTTCAGCAACTGTTGCCGGTGCACTTCTCGGATTTTTAAGATACAACAAGCCAAAGGCACAGGTTTTTATGGGTGACACAGGCTCGCTTGCTATAGGAGGTCTGCTCGGGACTCTTGCGGTTATGGGCAAGTTTGAAATTCTGCTGATATTTCTCGGTGCAATTTTTGTCATTGAAACGCTTTCCGTTATTATTCAGGTTACAAGTTTCAAGCTGACAGGAAAACGTGTTTTCAAAATGTCTCCGATACACCATCATTTTGAACTGTGCGATTGGAGCGAAAAGAAAATTGTTGTTGTATTCTCAATATTTTCTCTCTGCTGTTCTTTGATTGCGGCAGCAGTCTTTTATTTGACATTGAAAGGAGTCATCTAAAATGAGAACAAACTGGTTTGAAAAAAAAGTATTGATATTGGGTTTATCAAAAAGCGGAATTGCTGCTGCTAAATATTTAAATAAAAAAGGCGCAGATGTATATTTGACTGAAAAAAAAGCAGCGTCTGAAGAAGACAAAGCAAAAATTCAGGAACTTGAATCGCTTGGGATAAAAGTTGAAACAGGCGGACACAGCGACGATTTTATAAAAGAAGCCTATATAGCAATAACAAGTCCGGGAATTCCTCCGCACAGCGAAATTATGAAAAAACTTGCCGACGCAAATATACATGTAATTTCGGAAATTGAGCTGGCATACACCCAAACTTCAATTCCTTTTATTGCAATTACGGGCACAAACGGAAAAACAACTACAACAGCGCTTACTTCGCATATTTTGTCAACGGAATACAAAGCACCGGCCTGCGGTAATATAGGTAAGCCGCCTTGCGACCTTATTGATGATGAAAATGATTATCTGGTATGTGAACTAAGCTCCTATCAGCTTGCGATGAGTCCGTCACTACAGCCGCAGATTAGTGTCTGGACAAATTTCACTCCTGACCATATCGACTGGCACCAAGGACTTGAAAATTACTTTGAAGCAAAAGCTAAAATCTTTAAATTCCCGCAAAATCCGGCATTTTCGGTTCTAAACGCAAAAGATTCAAAACTGGTTGAATTCGCACCTCATACAGCAGGTGAACTGTTCTTCTTTGCAGAAGATAAAGGCGCAAATTGCTGCTTTGAAAAAAATGAGGCTATTTATTACAAACGAAACGGAAAAGAAGAAGAAATTATAAAATTAGCAGAATGTCCGCTCGTAGGCGAACACAATTACCAAAATATAATGTGTGCAATCATTTGTGCCAAAATTGTCGGGATTTCAAATGAACACATCAAAGATGCAATAATGTCATTTAAAGCCCCTGCACACAGACTGGAAAAAGTTGCTGAAATCAACGGAACTACATTCTACAACGATTCAAAAGGTACAAACCCTGAAGCATCTATCGTTGCAATTAAATCCTTCAATGAGCCGAATGTGGTTCTGATTGCCGGCGGCAGGGATAAAAATACAGACCTTAAGGAATTTTGCGAAGAAACAAAAAAACATATCAAAACGGTTATACTGATTGGGGAAGCGGCTCAACGCTTTGAAGATAATCTGAGAGCTAACGGCTTTGATAATATTATCAGAGAAAACTCCTTGCAAAGCGCTATTGATAAGTCACTTGAGCTGCACCCGAATGTAGCGCTGCTTTCACCGGCATGCGCAAGCTTTGATATGTTCAAAAGCTATGAAGAAAGAGGAGAGGTATTCAAAGAATATGTCCTATCAAAACTCGGATAATAACAGAGAACCAAGATATTCAAGATATAAAGAACAGCCTATACAGAGTATTATTGAGTCTGCACCGGACAGAACTCTGCTGATAGTAGTAACTTTTCTTGTTATTATCGGTTTTATGGCGATATTTTCAGCCTCAGCGCCGAAATGTCTTGATGGAGGCGGTAATCCGGCACAATTTCTTATAAAACAGGTAATCAGCTTTGTTGTAGGATTTATCGGACTTAAATTTTTCATAAATTATGATTATAAAAAATTAGCACAATGGAATACGATAGTATTTATAATAATTCTGGTGCTGCTTGCACTTGTAGACTTTACGCCATTGGGCGTTATGGTTAACGGAGCAAAAAGATGGATAAATATTGCAGGTTTCCAGCTGCAGCCTTCAGAATTTGCGAAACCGGCTGTTGTATTGCTGCTTGCAAGTGCGTTTAAAAACGATGCAAATCTTTTTGATCAGGATAAATGGGTGTTTGCATTTCTACCGATTATCGGTATGATATTATTCATATTTATGCAGCCAAACCTTAGTATGGTAATTTTGTTACTGTCTGTGTCGGTTGTAATGTTCTTGTGCGCAGGCGGTTCGTTAAAACTGTTCTTCAGCTGCCTGATAGCAGGCGTAACTACTATAATAATCGGGCTTACAACGATAATTAAACCGTATCAGCTTACGAGATTAAGGACATGGCGGCATCCGGAATTAGACCCGCAGGGCGCAGGGTACAACATAATCCAATCCCTAATAGCGTTTGCCTCAGGCGGACTTACAGGTGTAGGATACGGCGGTTCAATTCAAAAATTATCATATCTTCCGGAATGCCATACAGACTTTATCTTTGCAATAATTGCGGAAGAAATGGGCTGGGTAGGATGTCTGCTGGTAATAGGTTTATTCTGGACATTCCTGCACAGGGGATTTATAATAGCTGCAAGGTGTCCTGATATGTACGGAAAACTTCTTGCCGTTGGTTTAACTTTCTCTATAGGATTTCAAGCATTTTTGAACATGAGTGTTGCAAGTTCGTTCTTCCCTACAACAGGTGTACCGTTGCCATTCATAAGCTATGGCGGCTCATCACTTATTGTATCACTATGGATGGTCGGCATTTTACTAAATATTTCCAAGAAGAAAATTAAAAAAATAAGGAATCGTAATGTATAAGACTGAAAAAACATATTTTATAACAGGCGGCGGAACAGGTGGTCACATTTATCCTGCAATTGCAGTTGCAGACTATCTGAGAAAATATGACCAATCTGCCAAAATTTACTATATAGGCAATCCGCAAAATCTTGAATACAAAATTGCGAAACAAAAAGGGTATGACTTTTTACCCGTAAATGTGCACGGGATGCCGAGAAAAATATCTTTCGGTTTTATAAAATGGATTATTGATTTGATAATAGCCTGCGGGAAAAGCTGGATGTATATTATGAAATACAAACCTGATGCTATATTCGGAACAGGCGGCTATGTTTCTGCGCCAATTTTGCTTGCAGCGGTTGTGTCCAATAAAGTTCCTTATATTATGCATGACTGCGACGCGCAGCCAGGGCTTGTCACAAGAAAACTTGCTCCAAAAGCAAAAGTTGTGTCACTCTCGTTTGAATGTGCAAAAGAATATATAAACAATCCAAACTGCCGCATAAACGGAAATCCAATCCGCGAAGCGTTCAAAACTCTGGCTAAAACGGAAGCAAGAAATTATCTCGGGCTTGAAAACAAAACAACGCTCTGCATAATGGGCGGCTCTCAGGGTGCAAAAACCATAAATTATGCAACTGTTGAAATTTTGAAAACACTGTCAAAAGATTACGACCTGCAAATTATTTTCCAAACAGGCAAGAAAAATTATGAAAATACAATTGAGCGTTTAAAAGAAGTTTATCCTTCATACGAATATGACAGAAATTTACTTATAAAGCCATACTTTGATGACATGGTAACTGTTCTGAAGGCTTCTGATATAGCTGTATCGCGTGCCGGCTCTTTGAGTATCTCTGAACTGTGCGCAAGTTCAATAGCATCAATTCTTATTCCGTATCCATTTGCGGCAGCTGATCATCAAAGAAAAAATGCTCAGTATATGGTAGATAAAAATGCAGCACTATACCTTGAAGATTCTGAAACAAGCCCGACAATGCTGCTGGAAAAGATTACAGAACTTGTAAAAAATCCTGATTTGCTTGATAATTTGCAAAAAAATGCAGGTTTTCTTGCTAAATTTGACGCCGCCGAAAATATCGCAAAAGAACTGCAAAATCTGGTGTAGACTATGAATTACGAAAATGCGATAAAAACTTTAACATCACAAGGAAAATTTTATATTAATCTGGGCTTGGAGAGAATTTCAGCAATCCTTGAAATTCTAGGCAATCCTCAGGATTCCCTCCAATATTTTCACGTAGCAGGAACGAACGGCAAGGGTTCTGTCTGCGCTATTCTGGCATCAGTTTTGCAAGAATACGGCAAAAAAACAGGACTCTACACAAGCCCGCACATATTTGAATATACAGAACGTATAAAAATCAATGGTGAAGATATTTCAAAAGAAGATTTTGCATATTACGTGACAAATATATGCGAAATTGCAGATAAAAACCAAATTCATCTGACAGAATTTGAAATTCTTACAGCTGCAGCCTTTAAATATTTTGCAGATAATAATGTTGATGTTGTTGTTCTGGAAACAGGTCTTGGCGGACGTTTTGACGCTACAAACGTTATAAAGAAAAATCTATGTGCAATTATCACTCATATTGACTTAGACCACACAGAACGTTTAGGGAATACTAAAGATAAGATTGCATTTGAAAAAGCCGGAATTATAAAACCGAATTGCCCTGTAGTTACATCAGAAGGATACGAGGCGATAAAAGATGCCGCTGATGAACAAAATTCACTGCTGCTTTTTACAGCTCCTTTTGCAGATACTACAAACCTATCTCTAAAAGGCACTTATCAACAGGAAAATCTCGCACTCGCGCTTACTGCACTCAAGCTTGTTTTTCCTGAAATTTCGCAAAGCATCGTCGACGAAGGACTGAAAAAAGTAAAACATCCATGCCGTTTTCAGGTAATAGAGGATAAAAATTTAATAATAGACGGCGCTCATAACCCGAATGGAATTACAGGACTCAGAGAAAGCCTTGATTACTACTATCCGGATAAATACAGAAGATTTGTTTTCGGATGTCTGCGCAATAAAGATTACAAAAAAATGATGGAAATTCTTTTTGAGCAAGGCGATGAAATTTATTTTTACCATTTTAATAACAAAAATTCATGCACCGTTGAAGAACTTCAAACAGCCTGTCAGTTTCCGTCTAAAGAATTCAAATCGCTGACGGAACTGCCGCAAAAAGAAAATACTATGACAATAGTTTGCGGATCATTTTACATGCTTCAGGAAATCATAAAAAATAATCTTTAAAATCAAATTACCTCTATGAATCAGCAGTTACACCCTGTTCAACCATTTCCTGAATTATATTGTTGAGCTTTGCAGGTGTAAATTCAGGACATGTATTCCAGATGAAAGTAGGTTTAGGCTCTTTAATTGAAGGGCTTGGATAATCGCTGTTGCAATAACCTTTAATCATATTTGTAGAACCGTCGTTGCAGGCTGAATAATGTGAACAGCAATTGCATATTTTCAAAATAAACCCGTGCTCATCAAGTTTAAATTTTAATTCCTGAAGTGCATCAATTACGCGCAAATGGCTTGTTGTAGTGAATTTTTTATTTTTATAAATGAATTTCACCTTGGAAAGCCCGTTTTCTGAAATAAATTCCAACTTGCAAGGCAAATCAGTTCTGTTTGTTGAAACGATAACGTCAACAGCCATTTTTTCAGTATCTTTAGGCAATTCTTCTATATTTTTAATTTTATTTCTGATTTTTCTGATTGGCGGCAGATTATTGATAATATGGCAGAAGGAATATGCTGGATACAAAGCAAGAAGACCCATTTCCTTAACTGATAATTTTGAATTTATCAAACTTATGCCAAACCCTGCGACATATAAAATAAATGTAAATAATACGAATTTAAAATCAACAAAGAAGTAATATTCATAAGAATGTTTCATTATAAATGCATACGCAATAAGCATAAACCAGATATTAGGGTATAAAAGTGAAAGAGTATGCTCAGCGAACACAAAATTCTTTGACCAGATTTTTGTAAAACAATTTTGGAATAAATTCAATCTTACAGACAATCTCGGTTTTTCAAAAACATAATTTTCAGATTCAACAAAAGTCTGAATATTAGGATTGTAAGTACATTTGTATTTGATATTTGAAAGAAGCAGACTGTACTTCAACTCAGAATTTATATCTTTAAAATCAACAGAACCAATCTGGTCTACAATTTCTTTCTTAATGATAAAGACACCGGAATCAGCACGTGACGCAAGCCCGAAAAGTGAGCGAGCTTTTCTCATAAAATTCATATGATATTTTTGATAAGCTGCTTTAATCTTGGCAACAGGCCCTAAAGTTTCGCTGTCAATAAGTGTCTCACCGCTTAAAACGTAATTATTTGCAAGTGCAGCGTTAACAGTCGTCAAAAATTCAGGGTCAATACTTCTGTCAGCATCAATGAATAAATATGAATCAATCCAATCGTCGTTTCTCAATTCTTCGAGCAAAACAGAAACGGCCTGATCTTTCCCGACAGTACCAACATCGTTAATATTTACCACATTAACAAACGGTTCTCTGTCGAACAACTGTGCAGAACCGTCATTGCAATTGTCAAGAAGTGCAAATACCTTGAAACTGTTAATCGGATAATCCTGTTTTTTTAATTCATTAATCAAATTTGAAAGAGAATCTCTGTTATTATGAGCATAAATAATAACGGCAATGTTATCTTTGTCTTCAAACTGAACATATCTTTTTTCTACCTGAAACGGTCTGTCATTCAGGTTTCTGATAGCTAATGCAAGAAAATAAAGTGAATATAATGCTACATAAATATAAACTAAATTAAAAATAAATTCCATGTTATCCCTCTTTCAACAGTATTATTTTACAGAAAACAATGCAAAATTGCCATTATATGTAAATAATTGTGTATAAAAAAGATTCTTCACGCTGTCTATAAAGAGTAATACGTGAAGAATCTTCTCTAAGTCATCAATTTAAAATACTAAACTAATTCAAGAACATGTTGAGTATTTTTTTCTGCAATTTCAACAAGGTTTCTGATAGTAGCCATCATAGACAATGTTGAATCCATTTTGTTGATGCAAGAACCAACACCGATAGCGCTTGCGCCTGCAGCAAATGCAAACGGAGCTGTTGTAGGGTTGATACCTGAAGCTGTCATAATAGGTAAATCGATGTTTCTTGAAAGTTCAATTGTGTTAGATAAAGTTAATTGAGCTCTTTCAAGCAATCCTCTTACTCCGTCAGCTTGAGATGAAGCAGAGAAGTAACCTTCTGTTTGGATTAAATCAATGCCCATAGTTTCAAGTTTTCTTGCAAGTTCGATTTGAGAAGTTACATCCAATTCACCAGGAATAGTAACAGAGAAGAATACTCTGTTATCACCGAGCATATCGATAGTTTGGTGAACAAGTGAAAGAACTTCTTCAGCAGAGAAAGATGCACCTTTTTTGTACAATGCGTCAAAGTTACCGAGTTCAATAGCATCAGCGCCGAGTTCAACAGCCTGAACAAGTTCTTCAGGTTTTACTGAAGATACGAACAACGGCAAATCTGTCATTGAACGAACTTCTCTGATAATATCAGCATCTGCACAGATATCAATAGCGCTTGCGCCTGATTCGTTTGCTGACATAACGACTTTTTTAATATTTTCCATATCAAAATTGTCAATACCTGCTATAACTTTAACAGCTCTTTTTTCTCTTAAGTGTTGTCTAAATAATTCAATTCTGCTCATTTTAAAATTCTCCTTTTCAAATAAACTTTAATATAAGTCTTGCCTGAATTATACATTAAAATTTTAATAATTACAATAACTACACAAAAAAAGTTTCCCCGAGCGGGTGACAAATTCACTAAAAGAGAAATAATTATATTAAAAACAGGAGGGAATATGCTTAAAAGAATATTATTTGTCCTGACGGCAATTATCATCGGAATAAACGGGGCGACTGCAGCAACTTACGAACCGGATGAAATGATTAATATATCAGTGTACGAAAAAATAAATCCGGCGATAGTTTCAATAGAAGCAAATGTTTCTGACGGGTTTTCCGCAGGAACAGGCTGCATTGTGCGGGAAGACGGTCTTATACTAACAGGCTCTCACGTTGTAGAAGGCAGTACGGATATTGATATTACTACCTCAAACGGAGAAACGTATAAAGGCGAAATTATTTCAATAATGGGTAAAAATAATGACCTTGCACTTTTGAAAATAAAAGCCAGAGGTAAATTAAAAACAATAGAATTCGGCGACTCGGAAAAAGTCAAAGTAGGGCAAAAAGTTCTTGCGATAGGCAATCCTTTTGGCTTTTCAGGAACTCTGACTCAGGGGATAGTTTCAAGAATTGATTACTCTAAAAACAAAATTCAAACAGATGCAGCCATTAATCCCGGATGCTCAGGCGGACCGCTGGTAAATTCAGCAGGAGAGGTTATCGGAATCAGTCAATCTATTTTTAATCCCGACAATAATATATCTAATATAGGAATAGGATTCGCTATCCCGATAAACGACGCTAAAAAATTTATTGCCGCAGTAGACAAAAAATAAACTATTGTAAACATTAAAACAAAATTTCGACTTTCGTGCTATCATAAATGTCATAGTTCGTTTAAGGAGAAATTATGACAGAGTACTACTATATGAACGGAAGTTTCGTGGAAGCTTCAAAAGCCGTAATCCACGTTCATACACATGCATTTTTATACGGTACTGCTGTCTTTGAAGGAATTAGAGCCTACTATAATGATGAAGAAAAACAACTCTACGCATTTCGTGTTCCTGAACACTTTGAACGATTGATAAACAGCAGTAAAATTATGATGATGCAAAGTCCGCATAATATTGATGAATACTGCGAAATCACAAGAAAACTTTTACAGAAAAATAATTACAGAGAAAATTGCTACGTTCGCCCGATAATTTATAAATCAGGAAGAAATGTAGGCCCCGGATTGTATAACAATGAAGATTCTTTTTTGATAATAACTAACAAAATGGGCGATTACATAGATTTAGAAAAAGGTCTGCGAGTTTGCGTATCTAGCTGGAGAAGAAACAGCGACAATGCAATTCCGCCAAGAGCTAAAATCACCGGCTCCTATGCAAACGCTGCACTCATCAAAACCGATGCTCATAACGCAGGATTTGACGATGCAATAGTTCTGGATGAATCAGGCAATGTTACTGAAGGCTCAGCAATGAATCTTTTCCTCGTGCAAAAAGGAAAACTTGTCACATCAAGCCAAACAGATAATATCCTAATCGGAATTACGCGTAATACAATAATTGAACTTGCGAAAAACGTATTAGGTATTGAAGTTGAGGAAAGAACAATCGACAGAAGCGAACTATATGTTTCTGATGAAGCATTCTACTGCGGAACAGGAGCGCAAGTCAGTCCTATATCTGAAATTGACGGCAGAAAATTAGGCTCGGGCAATATCGGAAAAATTTCACACGAACTGCAAAGACTCTACTTCGATGTTGTAAGAGGAAAAATTCCTAAATATAAAAAATGGTGTATGCCAATTTATTAAAATGAAAAATGAAAGAAGATAAATGATTAACTTTTTAGGCTTATGCGTTCAAAATTTTATCAAATGTCTGAAATACCTGTTTTCAGGACAGGTGAAATTTTCGTCAGTAATATCTCAGGCTGCATCAATAAGCTATGATTCACTGTCAATTTCACTGATAATATCATTTATTGCAGCGGCCACAATTGCAATACAAGTATCAAAACAATTTCTTATGTCAGGAGCAGATACATACATTGGAGGAACAATAGCAATAATAATGATAAGAGAACTTGCTCCAGGATTTGTTGCACTTGCAATTGGCGCAAGAGCAGGGACTGCAATATGCGCCGAAATAGCAAATATGCAGGTAACTTCCCAAGTTGATGCTATGAAAATTTTAAAAGTCGATCCTGTCGGTTATTATTTCACGCCAAGAATCATTGCTGCTGCATTAACAGTTCCGATGGTTGTATTACTTGCCGAGTTCATTGGTATTGCCGGAGGGATGCTTGTCGCTTCTGCAACAATTGATTTGCACCCTGCAAGATATATGCACTCTGTATGGGCGTGGATGGCAACAAAAGATATTTATATCAGTCTGCTAAAATCTTTCATTTTTGGCGGATTAATTGCCCTTATATGTGCAACTCAAGGATACGAAACAAAAGGCGGAGCTAAAGAAGTAGGATTATCAACAACAAAATCTGCTATTCTTTTAACCATATACTTAATGATTGCGGATTTTCTTGTTAATCTGGTATTTTATATTTAGAATTGTTAAAAAGTAAAATAAAAATTTACGTTATGAAACATTTTGATTTTTTCTTAATGTTTTATGCTAAATTATAATAAGTAAATGAGATTATTTTAGTAAGGAGATTATGAATGTCTGAATACTTGAGCAAAGAAGAGATTAAACAATGGAGAAGCTCATTGGAAAAGATTACATTAGAAGAATTTGCTGCCAGATTGGGGAAAAAATTAGAGGAAGATAAACATACAAATGATCTCGTTGATATTGTATTAAAAGGTCAACCTATGGTATCAACAACAGATGAATGGCACCAAACTAAAGGAGAGAGAATCAACTCAATTGCTGAACGCTCATTTGAAAGAGAGAGAGAAATCTCTCCATCGCCGTTCTCAATCGGCAACCTTAAGTCCGAGGATTTAAAAGCACTTAAAGAAGGTATTTCTTCAACTAAACCTTCAACCAAAACTCCTAAAATTAAAGATGAACTCAAATCTTCGGAAACAAAAAAAGTTTCCAGAAAAGCTAAAACCTCTGTTTCAAAAAAAGCCGCACCAAAAGCTGTGGAAGAAAATAAAAATGATACATTAAGAGAAGAAGTAAGAATTGTATTTAAAAAAGCTCTCACAGACAGAGAACAAAAAGTATTTGATCACTTTGCACAAAACAGCGGGAAAATTGTTTATGCAAAAGATTTAGCCGCACTTCTGGATCTTCCTAGAGACTATGTTTACAAATACATAAAAAATCTGCGTGCTAAAATTGACGGAGATAACCTCCAAAATGCTGATAAAGGCGGTTTCATTTTACACGTCTAGAGAATTAAACAGATAACTGATAAAAGGACTTATTTAGAAAAAATAAGTCCTTTTAGTTTACTTTAAACCTAAAAAATTAAAAAAATACTATCTTCTAAAAAGCACATTCATTCCTGCCACAAAATAATTTATAACCTCTGAAAGCGAACGTATACGTGACAGCATTCTCAAAATATACAAAGGTCTTAAATAGAACCTTCTGATAGCTTGTTTATGAAGTTCAAAAACTCGGTCTTTAGAAAGACATAAAGTATTCACCGACGGATAAAAGTAAGCACTTTCAAAAGAAGTTTCCTTATCAAAAAGCTTGTGTTCCCTGGCAAAATTATAAAATCTTGTACCAGGCAAAGGTGTTGCTGTATAAAAACTTATAAAATCACTATCTAACTCTATCGCAAAGCGAATAGTCTCTTCAACTGTATCTTCATTTTCCCAAGGAAGTCCAATTACAAAATAGTTATAAATACGTATTTTAGCTTTTTTGAAAATTTTAACGGTTTCACGGATTTGCGTCAAGGTAATTCTCTTGCCAATTTTATCAAGAATATACTGAGAACCGCTTTCAACACCTATACT
Organism: Candidatus Gastranaerophilales bacterium; assembly: GCA_944324235.1. Lineage (GTDB taxonomy): Bacteria > Cyanobacteriota > Vampirovibrionia > Gastranaerophilales > Gastranaerophilaceae > CALUVN01. The sequence goes on along the minus strand of CALUVN010000011.1, from coordinate 25,878 downwards.
AACAAGTCTGCATCCTGAATCATACATTTTCTTTGCCATTTCTAAGTCAGCGGTATCAGCACGCGTGTTAGCAGACCAGGTAATTTTCAAACCGCTGTCGATAATCTTCTGGCATAATTCCATAGTCCAAGATTTATCCAGATTGAAAATATCAGACCAGAAAAGAAAATTTTTAATATTATACTTTTCAACACACTCTTTGATTTCTTCAATAATATTATCCACACTTCTGCGTCTGACTTTCGAACCTGAAACAGGAGTCGCCAGACAGAAAAAGCAATGGAACGGACAGCCTCTGGAAACTTTAATTACAGCCTGAACTTTACCATTATCAGGGCGTCTGTACATATTATTATTCACGAGATGTCTTGCAGGAAAAGGCAAAGTATCCAGATTATCAATAAAAGGTCTGACACCTGTAAATCTGATAACCAAATCTTCCCTGTAATAAATACCCTTAATTTCTTCACGGCTGTTTCCCTCAAGAATTTCGCGCAGAGTTTCTTCAGCCTCACCTAAAATTGCAATATCAAGCGATTTATGATTGGCTAAAATTTCATTTGCCATTGTCAAAAATGCAGCACCCTTTGCAATCGTAATAATATCAGGACATATTTCTTTCGCAATTCTGACAGCATCTAAATCATGCTCCAAAGTTGGCATCGCAACATTAATGACAATATAATCGGGCGAATAAGTTTTTAAATCAGAAACAAAGTTTCCCCCCTGACTATAATCACGAATCATAGCTTCACAGCCAGCTTGCTCGGAAATTGAAGCCAGATACATCAAATCTGTCGGCGGCAGAGGAGGAATTACTATCAAATCTTTGGTTGGCTGCTGACACCTGTCTTCTCTGTTTAAAACCGGTGACGGCGGATAAATTAATAAGACTTTTTTCTTAATTTCCTCTTTTACATCCTCTTCTGTCATTTACAATTCCTTTTCTTTAATAGAATTTGTAACAATCGCAGCAGCTGCAAGGCAGATAGCACCTATTAAAAATGCATACTCCCAATGGTAATTTATAGCACCGCTTTCGAGATGTATTACACATCTTGAAATAAGTCCAGCCACTAATGTACAAACAAACACTTGCGGACCTGCAATAAAAATATTAAAAATTCCCATAACAGAGCCCTCAGTGCCCTTTTTAATAAATTGAGAAAGCATAGCAAAAGGTAAAGCTGAAATACTAGCCCAACCAATACCAGCCAATCCCATTAATATCGCAACTAACTTATAATTATGAGTCAAAAACATACCTAAATATGCAATAATCATAGTGATTAAAGAAATGATATGCACTTTTTTATTTGAATACTTAACAGATAAAAAGCCGATTGGAATAGCAACCAAAAAACATACCAGATTAAATATTGCAAAACATATTGAAGAAAAATTCGTTCCGTTTGTTACAGCTGTTTCATAAAGCATTTCCACACCCTCAGAAGCTGTCGTCAAATCAGGCACCTGAAAAATAGTATGAACCGAGTACTGGGTAAAAAATATTAACAAACACATAGTACCAATCCATGTAAAAAATTGCATAATGCAGATTTTTGGAACTTCAGGCGACATAGCAAAAAAGTTTTTTAAACTATCCCAGAAAGTATCCTCAACTTTATCAGCAACAGCAGCATCTTTCAAAAGTTCTTTTTTAGTTTGGTGTTCTTTTATAGTCAAACAAGTCCAAATCATAGCAAGAGAAAAAGCTAAAGCAGCCATCAAAAATTGTGAAGAAATAGACATCTGATAATTAAACATCCATTTCAAAAACGGAGCAGTTCCTGCAGCAATAACAGAGCCTAAACCTATTGCAAGGCTGATATAAGAATTTGCTATTGAATGCTGTTCAGGTGGTACAACATCCGGAATCAACGCTCTGTAAGGGCCCTGTGCGATATTAACACAAGCATCAATAACCCAAATCATTATCGCAGCAATAAATAAAGCTGTCCACTCAGGTAATGCAATACCTAATAATCTATGAAAATACATCGCTACATTTTCTGAATTCGGAAAAATCCACAAAGCAACGGCAGAAAGCAATGCTCCCGTTAAAAGATAAGGTCTTCTTCTTCCGAAAGGTGAAACTGTTTTATCACTTAATGTTCCGACGAGAGGTTGTACAACCATACCGGTAAACGGCCCTGCGAGCCAAATTAATCCGTAAAGAAATGGAGAAGCACCCAGTCCTTCAGTCACAGGACCGGACAAAATTATACGCATCTGCCATGCGAATTGCAACCCGAAAAATCCTAAACAAAAATTTAAGAACTGGGCCGTTGTGAACTTTTTCAACAAATTATTATCTTCCATAATCTTCTCCCCGATAACATCTCCGTATGTTCTAAAATACTCTCAACATAGCAGATAGTCAAGAGTTTTCTTGTCAAATAGCAGAACTGAGCGCTAAAATTCCAAAAAATAACGATAATAAAAATATTACCACGCATGACAAATTCGGAAATTTATGCCCGAGAAATTTCACTATACCAGCAGCACATGCGACTGCAAGAAAAATTCCTGCAAACTTCCATACACTATCATTACCCACAATTAACACAGATAAAGAAAGTAAGGAATTAAAACAAAGCAGCTGTGAATAATATAAAAAAGCTGAATCAACATCTTTTTTGAAATCTAGTTTATCAAAAGTCAGCATATTTACTCCGAGAAAAATAAAAATTAAAAACAAAAGCAATGCCGGAAATATATTTTCCGAATATAACGTAAGTAATGTTTCAAAAACAGAATTCTGAGAATAAATATAAAGGGTAGACATTACCCAAATGAATGAAAGTATATTACAAATTTCTGTTTTTAAATTAAGGTCGGAATACTTTTGAGAAAATAATATACTGATTAAAATAAAGCTAATAAAGACAATGAAGTCCAGATTAAAGTTAACATTGAACAAAATAAATATTGCGAGAATAGCCGCGGCAAGCGAAATTGCCCCATTCGGATTCCATTTGGAAACTTCGCCTTTAGAGGTTAGGCAATGCCAAATATCTAAATATGGCTGAATAGGGTTAAAAAATTTTCGACACTGGCAATACTGCATTACAGCTATTGATAATCCTCCGAATAATGGTGCAAATAAAATAAGGATAAGAACTTCCAACATCATTTATTTCCCCTCAGCAACAAAAATCTTAACAGATAAAATGCAACAAACATTGTTACAAACGAAATATTAATAATAGAAATATTAGAAAGCATAACCTGCGGAACGTAAAGATTTCCACCGGAGAATACAAAAACAGGAGTAATAAAAAATTCTATCGCAATATGCGGAAATACTCCGGCAAAAAGAATTATACCCGTAAAAATCCACAAAGGTAAAACTTCAATAAGAGACAATCCATGATTACAAACTGTTTTGGACAAAGAAACAATCCTGCGAGCAGTGAATATTTCCAAAATAAATAACAACAAAATTACAATCAGTAACAGGATAATAAAAATATAATTTTTCACCTCAAAACCAGATATTATCGAATTACAAATTAAAACTCCGCCGACAAACGCAGTCAATGGCGGAATAGCAATTAACACTAAACTTAAAATTTCTGAGCAAATAAGATTGCACGATAAAAATTTATGCCCGCCTGATACCTCTTCACCTTCAGAAGAAAAGGCTTTAGAAATCAATAAAGCAGGTATTCCTACAATCTGATTAAAAATCAAAAAATACACAGCAAATAAAGCGTTTGCTGATGCCGGCAAAACCTTTAAGATTATACCGAACATTGCCAGAGCAAATGCAACCAGACATACCCCGATATTTTTATAAGCAACAGCGCAGATAATTTCAAAAGATTTATCCGCCGCAGAAGAGCTGAATACACCCCAAAAAGCAATCATAAATCCAAAGACAAGAATTAAATATGATATAAATTCCTCAGGAATCTGCCACAAAAACAAACATCTTATCAATATATAAAATAATACAGGCAAGCCCGTTCCAAAATACAAAATACTCACATAATCAAGTTTAGAATATAATCTGTGTGCTTTTGCAATAACATATCCGGCAACAAAAACACCTGACGCAATTAATACAAAATCCCACTTATTGAGAACTCCTAACAATTTACCGAACTCGATAGTTTTAGCATGCCCGTAGATAAAAGCAAAAGCAGATATAAACGGTAGTAAACATAGCTGAGAAAGCGCAAGGAATTTCTTTGAAACATTAAATAAAGCAAGTAAAGCTATAAGCATTAAATCCAGATATATCGTAAATAAAATACCGTTCACTGATGTCAAAAGCGCTAAAGAAGAAGCTACAAAAAGTCCGTATAAAAACCATGATTTTGCAGCCCCGCCTAAAAGGGTGTTTCGAAACGCCAGCATTGAAAGAAATATCGATAAAACAATAAATAAAATGATAGATGCATTAATATTATCCAGCACAAAAGTAATATTTGCACCGAACAAGGTATAATTGATATAACTGCTGCTTAGACTCCTCACTGCACTGAAAGCCGGTATTGCCGTCAACATTCCTGCAGCAAAAGATACCGCGAGCATAAAGTAATATTTGACTTTACTATTTTTGAAAAAAAACTGCACAGCACCTGCTGCAAAATACATAATAATAGCTGAAAATAATAAAGTCATTTGATTATGCATAAATTATTACTTAACCCTCTTGGCCGCAGCGTTAATTAACCCTTTAAATAACGGATGCGGGTGCTCCGGACGTGATTTGAACTCAGGGTGGAATTGAGATGCAACAAACCAATCCAGTTTAGGCAGTTCAACGATTTCAGCAAGCATACCGTCAGGAGACATGCCTGAGAATACAAGCCCTGCATCAGTCAGCGGTTTGATATATTCATTATTAACTTCATATCTGTGTCTATGGCGCTCTGAAATTTTTTCTTTGCCGTAAGCATTATAAACAACAGAACCTTTTTTCAAAACGCAATCATAAGCACCAAGTCTCATCGTTCCGCCATAAGCCTGTACATTTTTCTGTTCCAGCATTAAATCAATAACAGGATGCTGTGCATTTTCGTCAAATTCAGCCGAATTTGCATCTTTAATACCGACAACATGGCGGGCATATTCAATAACTGCGCACTGCATACCCAAACACAATCCGAGAAACGGAACATTATTTTCACGAGCATAACGGATAACATTAAGCTTACCTTCAATGCCGCGAATTCCAAATCCGCCCGGTACAACAACCGCGTCAACATCAGACATCAATTCTTTACATCTGTTAAAGTCAACACAATCTTCCGAATTTATCCACTTGATATCGATTGCGGCATTTGCTGCATACCCTGCATGTTTCAAGGATTCAACCACAGAAATATAAGCATCTGAAAGTTTTGTATACTTGCCAGCTATTGCAACTTTAATAGTCTTTTTAGGATTTTTGATATTTTCAACAAGAGAAATCCAACCCTTCAAATCAGCCCTTCTGTCATTAACACCGAGCATAGTAAGAACAACTTTTGCCATATTTTGCTCTTCAAGTGCGAGAGGTACTTCGTAAATACTTTTCATATCGCGGCACTCAATAACAGCATCTTTATTTACGGAACAAAACAGAGCCAATTTTTCCTTTTCGGTTTTAGGAATAGGCTTGGTTGTTCTGCAAACGAGAATTTCAGGCTGAATACCGTAGCTTCTCAAAACATTAACACTGTGCTGCGAAGGCTTGGTTTTAAGTTCACCTGATGTTGGAAGGTACGGAAGTAACGTGCAATGAATAGAAATCGCATTACCTATACCTGCTTCTGTTTTAAACTGTCTTATAGCCTCTACGAAAGGTAAACTTTCAATATCACCAACAGTGCCGCCGATTTCTATAAGCTGAAAATCAGGCTTAAATTGTTTAGTAGCGCCAACAATTCTTGATTTAATTTCGTTTGTTATATGCGGAATAACCTGAACAGTAGCGCCGAGATAATCTCCGCGTCGTTCCTTTTCAATGACATGCTGATAAACACTGCCTGATGTCACATTATTAACTTTACCGAGACTGGTATCCGTGAAACGTTCATAGTGTCCCAAATCCAAATCAGTTTCTGCTCCGTCATCGGTTACGAAAACTTCACCGTGCTGAAACGGACTCATCGTTCCAGGGTCAACATTAATGTACGGATCGAACTTCTGATTTATAACCGAAAAACCTCTTGCACGTAATAATTTACCAAGAGACGCCGCGATAATTCCTTTTCCCAAAGAACTGACCACACCGCCTGTAATAAAAATATATTTTGTCATTATTTACCCCAATCTAATACATATCCAATAAGAAATCTCCGGACAAAAGCCGGCGTCCAACAATTTAGTTTATCTTAGGAACTTTGAAAAATCCGTTTTCTTCTTCCGGAGCATTAGCCATTAACTGTTCTTTTGTAAGATCGTAAGATACTTTATCTTCTCTCATAACATTAACAAAATCAATAACCTGAGTCATAGGTTTAATAGAAGAAGTATCAACTTCATTCATTTGATCAACATATTTCAACACATCACCGAGCTGTTTTGTATAAAGCTCTTTTTCTTCTTCCGTTAATTCAAGTCTGGCAAGTTTTGCAACATGTTCAACATCTTTTATAGTAATCATTTCAAAATCTCCATTAACACAATGATGTTTGTATATAAAAATATTAACATAAAAAGATAATAAATATCAAATATTAACTAAATTTAAAATTTTAGAAGAAAAATTAAATTATGATATAATAATTAAATGATAGCTGTGAGGGCGCAAGTGAAGGCAAAATACGAAGATTTTTCACTTCTTGATAATCTTGTTTTAACATACAAGACCACTCAGGATGAAAAGAAAAAAAGAATAGCGCATTTAAGAATAGTTGAACTGTCGATGGCTCTTGTAAAAAAAATTGCAGGTTCTGTTAACAGAAGAACTGATTTGACAAAAGAAGATTTAATACAGGTCGGCGTAATCGGATTAATAAAATCAATAAGAACGTATAAACCTGAAAAGAAAGTTAAATTCAGCACCTACGCAACTTATTTTATAAGAGGGGAAATTCTTCATTATCTGCGGGATAAAGGCTCTATTATAAAGACATCACGTGAAATGCAAACAATCCTTGCGAAAATCAGTGCATCTATCAAAAGACTTAAAAATCTGGGATATGAGGACCCCACAAATGAACAAATTGCTGCTGAAGCAAATATTGATTTAGATAAAATTAACGAGGCTCTCCAGACTGAATTTAACAGAAGCCCGATATCACTTGATCAGTTTATATTTAAAGTTGATAATATTGAAGAAGATTCAGCATCCCTGTTAGATAAACTGCCTTCAGGCGACTATCAGGAAGACTTAAATTTTTACGAAGAGAAAATAACACTTGCCAACGCCGTTGAAAAACTGCCGGATGAATTGAAAAATATAATCAAAATGCACTATTATGAGGATATGAGTCAGAAAGATATTGCTGAAAAATTAAACTTATCCCAAATGCAGGTATCAAGAAAAATTAAACAAGCAATTAGTATGTTGTACGATATAATACAATCGCCGGATAAAACAACAACTAATAAGTCAAAAACTTAAAGGAGATAATTAAAAAATGGATGCTACAAATATTATTTTATTGGTTTTTGTCGCTCTCACAGGGCTATGTATCGGAAGTTTTCTTAATGTTGTAATTTTGAGGACTCTAAGCGGAGAGTCTATCGTGTTTCCGCCGTCAAAATGCCCTAAATGCGGTAACAAACTCAAATGGTGGCATAACATTCCTATACTTTCATATATTTGTCTTGGCGGTAAATGCGGATTTTGCAAAGAAAAAATCAGCATACAATATCCAATTGTGGAATTTATAACATGCTTAATTTTTGTATTAACCTATCTGAAATTAGGCGTATCGCTCGATTTATTTTTTGCTTTAACCTTTTTCAGCCTGCTTATTGTAATTGCTGGAACAGACATCAAAGAAAAAGTTGTATATGATGTACACACTCACTCTTTAATCATCATAGGAATTTTATACTCAATAATAATAACCATTATGGACATGTATGGTTCATATCAACTTTTCGGTTCAATATATCTCGGTAACTGCTGGCTGCAGACATTACCGGTAATAAACTCACTGCTTGGTATTCTGGCAGGAGCTGCTATTATGGAGCTTGCGGCAAGACTCGGTTACCCGATTGCAGGAAACCGTGCGTTTGGAGAAGGTGATACTTTTATTGCAGCGGGAATCGGTGCCTTATTCGGCTGGCGGGCAATCCTGATGATATTGGCTGTAAGTGTCGGGGTTCAAGTTTTACTGACTTTACCGGCATTTTTTAAAAAGCTTTATGTAAAAAGAGAAATGAAAACTTTAGTATCACTTTCACTATTTTTAATATTGGCTGTTACATATTGGATAATGCAGTATACAGGACTAATTTCAAATACATTAATATATCTCGCTGCTGCGATAATACTTGCTATCACAGGGCTATATGCATGCAAACAAATTATTACAGGGCTAAAAAATCCGGAAGAACAGACGTTTCTGCCGTTCGGGCCTGCAATGGTAATAGCTACATTTCTTGTATATTTCTTATGCCACTACTCACCTATTTAAGCTGAAAGAATTTTCAAAGCTTCTTTAAGAATATCTTCAGCCGGAGCATTTTCTTTAACTAACTGAACAGCTTTAGAAAGAGCAGATTTAATCTCTTCGCGCTCGTAGCCGAAAGATACAAGGACCGTTTGCGCATCATCAATGGCCTGCGGCTGTTGTTTAACAGGAGTTTGAACTCTGATAGGCTCAGTCGTTTGATATTTCATAATTTTATCTTTTAATTCAAGAATAATTTTCTGAGCAAGTTTCGGACCGACACCTTTAGCACGGGTAAGCTCTTTATAATTGCCGTCAATAACGCAGCCAATAAGTTCAGAGGATTGAAATTCATCAAGAAGTGTAAGCGCCATCTTGCTTCCCACACCGGAAACAGAGGTCATTATATTAAAAATATCCCTGTCTTCTTTATGCAAAAAACCGCACAGCGACATTTTGTCTTCGCGGTGTAAAAGAACCGTATAAATTTTACCTTCTGCGTTAATATCATTTACAGAGGCGTAATCTCTTGCGGTAATTTCCACGAGATATCCGATGCCGCCAGCTTCAACCGTCAGAAAACAACCGCGAGCATTAGAAATTTTACCTGCAAAAATTCCTCTTATATAATCGTACATAAATTACCCTTTCAAACTGTTTCTAATATCTTCAACAGCTCTTTCCATATCTTTGTTAATTTTCAATTCATCACGAATTTTTTCATAAGAATAAAGCATAGTAGTATGTTTTTTCTTGAAAAATTCCGCGATAGCTTCAAAACTTTTTTCGGTAAGTTCGCGAGCAAGATAAACGGCAACATGTCTTGCACTTGAGACTTTCTGACTGCGTGAAGAGCTTAAAAAATCGGCAACAGAAACGCCGTAATAATCACCAACAGCTTTTGCAACAGACTCAATTGTCAACTCTTTTTTATTATGTTCACAGTTGAGAACTTTTTTCACAAAATCCAGAGTCGGCTGAACTTTTTCAATGTCAGCATAAGCGCAAACCTTTATAAATGCGCCTTCCAATTCTCTAACATTAGATACGTAATTATTTGCGATATATTCAAGCGCATCGAAACCAATATTCAAAGCTCGTTGTTCTGCCAGATTTTTAAGAATAGCCACACGTGTTTCAAAATCAGGCGGAGTAATATCAACAATCAACCCCATTTCAAAACGGGTTCTCAACCTGTCCGGGAGGGTCGGAATATCTTTTGGCAGCCTGTCAGAGGTAATTACAATTTGCTTATTGTTGTTATAAAGGCTGTCAAATGTATGGAAAATTTCTTCCATTGTATATGTCTTACTTTCCAAAAACTGAATATCGTCAATCAGCAGAACATCGATATTTCTGTATTTTTGTCTGAACTTATCCATTCTGGCATTGCGTTCACCGCCGTGCTGCAGATTTTTAATAAGCTCATTAACATACTCTTCAGTTTTAATATATCTGACCTTTAATTTAGGTTTATTAAAAATAATATAGTGTCCTATTGCCTGCATAAGGTGGGTTTTACCAAGTCCGGACGCGCCGTAAATAAATAAAGGATTGTATTTCTTAGCAGGATTTTGTGCAACCGTATAAGCAACAGCATGAGCAAATCTGTTATTTTCGCCGACGACGAAATTTTCAAATTTATATTTCAAATTCAGGTTACTGAAAGACTGCATTTGCGCAAGATTATCCATAGTTTTAGAAGATTCAGGAGCATCATCCTGCTGCAAACTCCTCGGCCGCATACTTTCTTTTTTCTTTTCTTTTTTATACTTTTCAGCAAGTGCAGCATCGTAATCGATGGTAAAATCAATTTTTTTACCGATAACTTTTTCAAACGCATTGCACATTTGAGAATAATAAGAGTTACGGACAATTTGCGGAGCCATCATATGAACAGTAAGGAGCGAAAAAACATTATCTTCAAACCCGACGGCTTCCAGCGCGTCAACCCAGGAATAAAAAGCATGAGCCGGAATAGTATCACGCAGCTCGACTTTCACATCACTCCATAATTTTTTGACTTCCAAAATATCCATAAAAAAATTATACTATAAACATTTTATAGAGAACAACCGCGCACGAAACGCTCAAATTTAAAGATTCAACGGAAGATGCCATTTCTATTTTAACCGCTGCGGTCGAAAAGTTTATAAGTTCTTCACTCAAACCGTCAGCTTCCGAGCCGAACATAACAAGGATTTTTTCTTCAGCCTGAAAATTTTTCAAATAATTTTCTGCTCGCGGCAAAGTTGCGACCCGTTGAAAATCTGTAAATAATTCTTTTAAAATTGAAAAATCTTTAATAGAAACAACAGGAATTTTCCATAAATTTCCAACCGCAGAACGGACACACTTAGGGTTATACACATCAGCGGAATCTCCGTATAAAACAACAGCATCAGCACCGAAGGCAACCGAAGTCCTGAGAATAGTGCCAAGATTACCTAAATCACGGATATTTTCAAGAAGAACAACTTTCTTAGCACCTTTCAAATCATTGACTGAAAAATTCTTCTTAACACCAACTGCAACAATATCAGGCGGTGAATCCGTTGTTGAAATTTTACTCAAAACGGCCGTGTTTACACAAATAACCTTATCACCTAAAAATGAATAATTTTGGGCTTTTTCTTTAAGTACAAACGCATACTTAATATTAATTCCAAAACTCAAAGCTTCTCTTACGGGTTTTTCACCTTCAAGCAGAAAATCACCTGATTCATCGCGGAATTTTTTCTGATGAAGCTTTGCCGTATTTTTTACAAGTTCGTTATTAACACTTGTGATTTCGTTCATCTATAAAACCTCAAAATTGGCAAGCCACTGTTTTTCAACTTCCGATAACATTGAAAAATCAATAAGCTTTTTCTCATAACACATTTTGACAAACGATGTAATTTTGCCGCCTGCGAGGCAGCATGAATTTTCCAATCTTACACCGAAATGCTTTTCATTATACAAACCGGGTTCAATAGTAAAGCACATGTTATTTTGAATAACACCTTTTGCAATTTCGTTTTTACTCAAGTTCGGCGGCATCTCGTGAACACTAACACCTATACCATGCCCGAGCCCGTGATTAAAAACAAATCCGTCTATATTATTTTGCGAATAAATTTCTCTTGCGAGATTATCCACATCATAACCGGCTATTTTTTCAGCATAGAAATTATATGAATTCAAAAACATTTTTAACACAGTCGTATAAACCTGTTTTTGAAGCTGTGACGGTTCACCTTTAACAAATACGCGGGTAATATCAGTCGCAAGTCCGCCTTCATAATAAGCACCGCAGTCAATCAAAACAAGACTTCCGTCCGATAAAATTTCGTCTTTTGAAGATTTTGAATAATGCGCAAGAGCAGAATTTCTATCCTTTGCTACAATCGGTTTGAAACTCAAACCTTTTGCACCAAATCTGTAAAATTCTTCTTCAAGCTTTTGTGCTATATCAAATTCAGAAATATTATCATTATTTTCAATAAATTCTCTTATTGCAAACATAGTTTTGTCTGTTGCCTCAAAAGCTTTTTTATAATGATTAATTTCTGCATTTGTTTTAACAGATTTCATCAATTTGACAGGGCTGTTTTGAATAAATTCGCATTTATCAGCCATTACAAAGTAATCATGTGCATTCAAAGAAGATTTATCAACAAAAATTTTTATTTCTGCTAATCCGGAAATATAATTTTCAAATTCCGCATATTTTTTAACATCGAAAGCATCAAAATTTTCGATTTGTTCATCGGTGAATAATACGGCTCTGTCTTTCAATACAAGAACTTTGCCGTAAATTTGCGAAGCAAAAGGTACGGAATAAGAGCGGAGATTGCAAAGATAAGAAACCTCCTCAAGATTTGTAATGAAAAATGCCTGATTATCTTCAAGTATAGAAGAAATTCTTTCAAATTTTTCAAAAGCACTAAATCCTGCAAGTTCGACCGGCACAGATTCAACAACACGTTCAGCTGATTGAATTTCATCATCAAGCGGGTCATCATCGAGAATACGCACTTTAGAATTTTTCTTTTCCAGTGCTTTCATTAAAGATTCAACACGGAGCATGGAATTCTTTTCGGAAAAAATTCCGAGCACGGAATTTTCAGGAATTCTCTCAACAATTTTATTTAAAAAAGTATCCCCGGTTTGAAGCTTAACAACTTCAACACATTCCCGATCGACCTCCAAATCAGCCTGAATATGATATCTGCCGTCAACAAAAAGCATACATTCATCAGCACTCACAAGAGCATCTCCGGTAGAACCGGAAAAGCCCGTGAGTTTATATCGTGAATTTGCATCCAAAGTGTTGTATTCCACAAGAAATTTATTTGTCGAATTCACAAGCAGATAATCAACTTCAGATTGCTTTAAATAATTTCTAACTAAGTCAAGTGCTGTCATAAAACTATTTCTTATCGGTTAAATAAATCAAATGCCATCCGAATTGAGTCTGCACAGGCTGAGAAACTTCGCCAACTTCCATATTAAAAGCTGCATCTTCAAAAGGTTTAACCATCATGCCTCTGCCAAAGTAACCTAAATCTCCACCCACTGCTCCGGAAGGACAAAGAGAAACTTCAGCGGCAACATCAGCGAATGCTTTACCGTTTTTAATTTCATCATATAAATCTTTTGCTTCCTGCTCGGTTTTAACAAGAATGTGACTTGCTCTTACTTCAGTTGTCATATTTTAAAACTCCTTTTTCTTTCTACATTCACAATAATAACAGAAATAAAACAAATAAAAAAGACCTGCAATTTCTTGCAAGCCTATCTTCAAACGGTTTTAATGTTTATAAAAATAGTACATAGTATACTTTTAAGATATAAGCCCACAGGTTTTCAACCAAACCGGCTCAAAGAAATCTCTTGTCGCAACCCCGAAAAAGTGTCTGGACCTAGTGAGCTTACATATATATAATAAACTTTTTATCAGCAAATTTCACCACTCGACAGAATAAACTTAGAAAAAAATATTTAACAAAAATGTACTAATACTTTAGAGCTAGCTATATTAATAAAAAAAAACACTTGCAAAAAATCTGTTTTTAAGGTAGATTATAGACACAGAAGAATAAACTTCATGCGGAAGTAACTCAATTGGCAGAGTCCCTGCCTTCCAAGCAGGTTGTTGCGAGTTCGAACCTCGTCTTCCGCTTTTTTAATACATAATAACCGGATTTACAAATTAGGGATATCATGATAAACGAAATTTTAGAGTATGCTGAACAAATAAATAAAATTCTTAAATCTATGCATTTTGATTTATTAATAGAAGCTGTAATAAATATATTTGTCATTATGATTTTATTCAAAATGGTTAATATATTTGAATACAGAACTAAAAACAAATTAATTGAAAAGCACAAAGATTCACCTCTGATACAATTTTTGCCGATATTAACCCGTACATTAAAATTTATCATTGTATTTCTAATAATTGCTGCATTTTTGCAAAGTAACGGTTACTCGGTAGCCTCACTGATAACAGGATTCGGTATCACAGGTTTGGCAGTAGGTTTTGCTGCAAATGCTACTATTGCAAATGTATTCGGAACTTTTGCAATACTGTCTGACAGAGTTTATAAAATAGGAGATTACATCAAAATAGGAGACATTGAAGGTACTGTTGAAGACATAAACCTTCGTTCGACAAAACTTCGTACTCTTGATAATTTTTTATGCGTAATTCCTAACAGCTCTGTATCAGGCGCTAACATATACAATATTTCAATGGCTCATAAACGCATGTTTGATGAAACCTTCGGGATTACTTACGATATGAGTAATGAAAAAATCCAACGTGCACGAGAAATTCTTGAAGAAATTGCGGAAAAACACAGTGAAATTTATAATGATTATCTTGTAATCATTGATTCACTTGCTGAAAGCTCAATAAACATAAGAATGATAGCTTATGTCAAAACAAATAATCTGACAAAATTCAGAAAAGTAAAAGAACAAATTTTATTTGAAGCCATAAAACGATTCCGTGAAGAAGGAATAGAATTTGCATTCCCTTCAAGAAGTCTGTATATTGCAAGCAGTAATGAAAATTAAAATAATTGCACTCGGAAAAATTAAAGAAAAATTTCTTAAAGACGGCATAGATGAATTTCTAAAACGGCTTACCCCGTATGCATCATTAGAAATTATAGAGTTAATGCCAATAGAGATTAAGGATGAAAATCTTACCGAAAAAGTACTTGAACAGGAAGGCGAAAAAATTCTGGCATTAATTAAGCCACAGTCTTTCGTTATAACACTGGAAATTAACGGAAAACAATTTTCATCAGAAGAATTTGCTCAAAAAATCGAAGCCCTGACAAACGACGGAGTGAGTGAAATAGTATTTGTTATAGGTTCATCATGCGGAATAGGAAAATCTGTTTCAGCAAGAGCAAATCTGAAAATGAGTATATCAAAGATGACATTTCTGCACCAGTTTGCAAGACTGATACTTGTAGAACAAATATACCGGGCATTCAAAATTATCAAAGGTGAAACATACCATAAATAAAATATTGATTTACAAAGAAAAACTGCTATAATTGGGATAATAGGATATATTTATGGAAATCAATAAGATTAGCACAAATAAAATAAACAACAAATATATAACGACTCAAAAACAAAAATTAATTACCACTAAGTCAGAATATTTTAATAATGAAA
Organism: Candidatus Gastranaerophilales bacterium; assembly: GCA_944324235.1. GTDB lineage: Bacteria > Cyanobacteriota > Vampirovibrionia > Gastranaerophilales > Gastranaerophilaceae > CALUVN01. Next base: position 10,630 of record CALUVN010000011.1, on the reverse strand, counting down.
AAATAATGAGGGAGCTTGATAATATGGCAACAATAAATAACGTAACATTCAAAGGCGGCAACGGACTGAACCTTTCGACAGAGGAACTGAAAAAGCGTACGGATAAAGATTATCTGATGACAAAAAAAATGTTAAAAGCCGATGCTCCGGAATATTTGGAGCTTAATGAAGATGATAAAAAAGCTTTAAAACATTTAGTAAAAGCCGCATATATTTTAGAAAATATCAACATGCAGCTTGATAACCCTCACAATTTGGAATTTAAAAATTATCTTGAAAAAGAAATAAAAAAAGGCAATAAAGATGCAGAAATGACTAAAGTACTCTTTGATGCACAAAAAGGCATTAATGCTATTGATACAATGTCTCAAAAAATTCATCTTGCCAAAGGACAAAAAGACTTACCTGGAAAAGGATTTTATCCTGAGGATATGACAAAAGAAGAATTTCATAAAATTTTAATTAAAATGCTAGAAGAAGGCAAAAATGACGAAGTGAAAAAAATTCTTAACCAACGCACTGTAGTGGAAAGAAACGGAGATGAACTTGTCGGAATTGATTATATAGACAAATTCAAAGAAGACTTTGCCCTAATGGCAGACGAACTTGATAAAGCTGCAAATTATTCAACTAACAAAGACTTTACGAAATACTTAATCCTTCAAGCGCAGGCTTTAAGAATCGCCAATCCTATGCTTGATGCATACGCAGATAAACAATGGGCAGCACTGCAGGATACACCGCTTGAATTTACGATTACCCGAGAAAACTATGAAGATGAAATGACAGGTACAATAGTTGAAAATAAAAAACTTAGTAAGATGCTTGAAGAACGGGGAATTTCTCCAATACCAAAAGATATGCTCGGCGGACGTGTTGGAATCGTAAATAAAAAAGGTACGGATGCACTTATGGCAATTAAAAAATATCTCCCGACCCTTGCGCAGAACATGCCGTACAACGATGAATACGAACAAAACATCTCAACAACCGGAGATGCAAAACAGACAATGGTAGACGTTGACTTAGTTGCTGTTACCGGAGATGTGGGAGCTTACAGGGGCGGAATTACTCTGGCTGAAAATCTTCCTAATGACGATAAACTTTCACTTACAATAGGCGGAGGCAGACGTAACGTCTACCACAGACAAATAAGATTTATAAGTGATATGAAAAAACTACAGGAAAGACTTGATGCAATTTTAGACAAAGACCAGCACAAGTATTATCTTGACGAAGCAGACCACTGGTTCACAATAGGCCATGAAAATGCCCACTCACTCGGACCTAAAAAAGGTAACGAAAAACTCGGCAAATACCGCAATATCATAGAAGAAAACAAAGCTGATATGGGTTCTCTGGCGTTTGTGGATTTGTTAACTGAACTTGGAATGTACACGGAAGAACAAAGAAAACAGATTATCGTAACGACTATCACTGACAACTTCTTAAAATCAAAACCTGAGATGAGTCAGGCTCACCGTGTAAGAACAGTTATGCAAAATAAATATTTTGCCGACAGAGGCGCTTATGATATAACACCTGACGGCAAAATCCATGTTAACATTGATAAAGTTGTTCCTATCGCAAAAGAAATGTTATCGGAAATTGTCAGAATACAGATAGACGGTGATTTTGACAAAGCCGAAAAATACGTAAACGACAATTTTGTATGGACTGAAAATATGGAACTTATCGGACAAAAACTCCAAAAAATTAATAAAACTCTTAACGGAAGAACAGAGTCTGAACTTGCAGAACAACTTCTGAAGGAGGAATAATTATGGCGGATAAAATTATTATATTTTCAGGCAAACAATATTCCGGCAAGGATACCGTTGCCAAATTGATGCTTGCTCAAATGCCGGATTACCGCAGATGCGCAATGGGCGATATCATAAAGTTAACATACGGCGCTGACAAAGGATTAACTTACGAAGAAATAGAAAAAAATAAACCTCTCTACCGACAGGATTTGATTAACCTCGGCAACTGGGGGCGCTCACAGGATGCAGATTACTGGTTGAAAAAAATTATCAAACAGGATGGAAACATAATGGTTACAGACGTCAGAGTTCCGCACGAATATGAAGTATTTAAGGCTGCGGGCGCTATTACAATCCGTGTGGAAGCAACAAGAGAAACCAGAGCTAGCCGCGGTCAGCTTATAGGGGAAACCGATATTACAGAAACCGGTCTTGACGATATAAAAGACTGGGACTACGTAATTGAAAATAATTCAGACTACGAAAGTCTTAAACAAAAAGTAGACGACTTAGTCCAAAAATTAAAAAAATAAAATTCAGAAAATTTGAGGAAATTTTATCTTATATACATGCAATCGCCATAGCTGTAGAATCTGTATTTCTGAGCAATTGCTTCGCGGTAAGCCTCAAATATAAATTCTTTCCCTGCCAATGCACTAACTAACATTAAAAGAGTAGACTTTGGCAGGTGGAAATTTGTAATAAGATTATCAACCACTTTGAACTCATAAGGAGGATAGATAAAAAGCTCAGACGCGCTGCGGCAGGCTTTAACTTCTCCAAACTGCTGATAAGCGGTTTCAAGTGTTCGAACAGTAGTTGTACCGACAGCTATAATCTTACGCCCCTCACGCTTAGCATTGTTTACTGCGCAAGCAGTATCTTCTGAAATTTCAAAAGCCTCGGAATGCATTTTATGCTCAAGAACATTTTCGCACTTTACCGGTCTAAATGTACCAAGCCCGACATTCAGGGTAACATATTTAATCTCAACACCCTTGTCTGCAAGTTTTTTCAATATATCCTGAGTAAAATGCAGCCCTGCTGTCGGTGCAGCAACTGACCCCTCATCTCTGGCATAAACGGTCTGATAACGCTCAAAGTCCAACTTCTTCAAATCATCAGACTGCATTTTTCTCTCAATATACGGTGGAAGTGGGATATTTCCGTTTCTATGTAAAACATCAAGCACATCACCTTCAAATAAAAGCCTTACACTCCACTCGCCGTCATCTTCTAATCTTTCCAAAACTTCTACAGAAAGTTCATCGCTAACTTTGACAATTGTTCCCGGCTTAACACGCTTTGACGGTTTAATCAGCACATCCCAACAATCTTCGACAGTCTGCTTAAGTAGAAAAATTTCAATATTCGCACCGGTTTCTTTATGCCCGCGAAGACGTGCAGGAAGAACCTTTGTATCATTCAATACAAGAAGTGAATCAGGCTCTATCAAATCTACAATGTCATAAAAATGTTTATGCTCTAATGTATGAGAGTCACAGTTTAAAACTAGCATACGAGAATTTTCGCGCTTGTCCGCCGGCATTTGCGCAATCAATTCTTCAGGAAGTTCATAATCAAAATCTGATAATAACATCTACACCCTGCCATCAAATCCTTTTAATCGCAGATAAAAATCATGTATTTTTTGAAGACAGCTTGACTTTTTATACAAAAGCTTAATATCTACAGCTCCCTTATTAGTTAACATCCAATATTTATCTTCGAAATCATTATTTGGAGTCTTAATTCTGTCAAGTAATTTTGCATTATTAATTTCTTCAGAGGAAAAACGACTCTGCAAGTCTGAAACACAACCATTGCGTTTAGCGTAAATATATTTGGTAAAATCAGATGTGTAAGGTTCAAATCTTGAAGAACGATATTTTTCCATTAAACAAGAGAATATGCGCAAAATTATTTATCCTTCTTTTCTTCATCAACAATTTCAGCATCAATGACTTTATTGTTAGAATCTTTTGCCTTAACTTTTTTAGCAGCATCTTCTGCATCCATTTGTTTATTAACAATAACAGTTTGAAGAACCTGAACAACATTACTTGTAATAAGGTACAGGAGAACACCAGCCGGTATCGGAATTATAACAAAAGTTGCCAGAATCATTATCGGCATAAAAGTTCCCATTGATTTCTGAATAGCAGCCTGAGTAGGATCACTGTTAGCCTGAGTATTGTTCATAGACATCATAAGCTTTTGTGAGAGCCACATTGTCAAGCCGAACAAAAGAATCAAAAACAGAACATCAAAATGGAAAGCATGTTTTACTTCAACAGAAGGAACTGATGCAACAAGCAAACCGTCCTTACGTTCGAAAGTAACAGTTTCGGTTTCTTTTGAATTTACATCAGTAATAGCCATTTCAGCTTTTTGAATTTGATCAAGCTGGCTGAATTTCAAATCGAGGTTATCAAGACTAACTTTAAAATCAATATTTTCACCTGGATTTAAATCACCTTGAATTTCCAGCGCCTTATTAGGCTTTGTAATTTTTACGTTATCAAGAGTTTCAGTAGGCAAATATACTCTTGCTGTTTTTCCGAGAATAAAAGTATCGTACTTTGAAGCGCCCATTGTACCGTCATTGGAAATTCCCGCAGTCGCTCTCAAAGTAGTTGCCAAACTTTTCACAAAAAGAAATTGAGAATCACCGGCAATTTGAATAAACTGAGGGCTCATCAATGCCGAATACAAAAGAATAAATATAGGCATTTGAATTAACAAAGGAAGACAGCCGCCCATAGGATTGAATTTATGTTCCTTATAGAACTCCATCATTTTTTGCTGCATAACCTGCGGATTACTTTTGTATCTATCCTGAATAGCTTTAAGTTTAGGCTGCAGGGTCTGCATCATTCTCATTGAACGCTGTTGAGAAACATTCAACGGCCACATAAACAGTCTTACAACAAGTGTTAATAAAATTATGGCAACACCGTAGTTCCCAACAAAGGAAGCTAAAGTTTTAAGTGCTTCAATGGTTAAAGTTGTAAAATCCAATTTCCCTAATCCTCTCTTAACTCAATATAGTAACTTTCAAAATAAAAGACCGTCTATAAAAGGACGGTCTTTTTAAATGGTCGGGATGACACGATTCGAACGTGCGACCCCCTCGTCCCAAGCGAGGTGCGCTACCAAACTGCGCTACATCCCGTCTGGGAATATCTTAGAACAAACATATTTCAGCGTCAAGTGTTTTGTTTCTTTTTAATAATTTATTCTTCAAGAGCGGTGAAATCGCTCTTTGGAGCGCCGCATGCAGGACAGACCCAATCATCTTCCAAATCGCGGAAAGGTTTTCCTTCTTTTTCCTCATCGTAAATCCATCCGCATAAATCGCACATAAATTTCATAGTTTTCTCCTTTCATTAATTTAGGTTTTGTGGTACAATCAGGTTATGATACACGAATTTGAACAAAAAGTTTATTATGCAGATACTGATGCGTACGGTGTTGTATGGCATGGGGCATATTTGAGATGGCTTGAAATGGGACGTGTGCTCTGGTGCGAAGAAATGGGGCACAATTTATCTGAGCTTAAAGCACGCGACATTCTTTTGCCTGTTGTTAATCTCAATGTACGCTACAAGGCATCTGCAAAACTTGATGATGAAATTATTATTTTGACATGGATTGAAAAATTCAATAACCTTTCGGTTACGTTCAAGCAGGCAATAAAATCAAAAACAAGCGGAAAAACTTTTATTGAAGCACAGGTAGATGTTGTTGCAATTAATAACGACGGAAAGCTCTACAGAAGAATGCCACAGGTTCTTGTTGATGTTTTTGAAAGGGCGTTAAAATGTCCGGCATCCGTTTAAATAAATATATTGCATCTTCAGGTTTATGTTCCAGACGAGATGCAGATGAGCTTATTGCGCAGGGCAAAGTGAGTATTAACGGTAAAAAAGTCACAGAACTTGGCTATCTTGTACAACCGAATGACAAAGTTTTTGTTGACAAAAAATTAATCAGACCTGTAAAACACGAATACTATAGATTTTACAAACCTGCAGGTTATATTACAACATCCGTCGATGAAAAAGGCAGAAAAACCATTTATGACCTTTTGCCGGAAACAATGTTTCACCTTAAACCTGTAGGAAGACTTGATAAAGATTCAACAGGACTTTTAATTCTGACAAACGACGGAGATTTAATTAATGAACTCACGCACCCTTCAGTAAAAGTCCCTAAGGTTTATCTGGTATCTGTAGACGGCAAAGTTCACCCGCATCAGCTGGAACAGCTTGCAAACGGGGTTGAAATCGAAAAAGGTAAAATGGCTTATGCAGATATTACCGTACTTGAAATCGATAACAAGCATACAACGATGCAAATTACACTTTATCAAGGATTAAACCGCCAAATAAGAAAAATGTTCGAATACATCGGATTTGAAGTAAAATCACTCAAGAGAATTCAGCATGCAAACATTAATCTTGACGGACTGAAACGCGGTGAATTTAAACCTATAAAGCCTCTGCAAATAAGAGAATTAAGAAATTTTTTAAACAGGATATCAAATAAATGATAAAAGTCGCAATAACAGGCAATATTGCAGCCGGAAAATCAGAAGTTGAAAGATTTTTGATGCAGCATGATTACAAAGTTGCAGACACGGACATTTTCGGGCATCAGGTTCTTGAAGACTACAAAGATTTAATTGTGGAGTCATTCAGACCGTATGATATTCTGGAAAACGACGTTGTTTCCAGAAAAAAACTGGGCAAGATTGTATTTGAAAATCCCGTATTGAAAAAAAAGCTGGAAAGTATTGTTCATCCGATTATTAAACAGAAAATTTTTGAATTTTTTGAGAAAAATCAAAATGAGGAATATGTGTTCATAGGCATACCGCTTTTATATGAAGCTAACATGCAGAATATGTTTGATAAAGTCCTCCTTGTCTATTCAAATGACCGTTCCAGACTGAGACGACTTATGATTAGAAATCATCTGACCAAAACAGACGCTAAACTCAGAATGGATGCCCAGATGTCTCAAGATAAAAAAAGAGAACTTGCCGATTATGTAGTTTATAATAATCGTTCCATAGAAAGCCTTGAGGCACAAATCCGAAAATTATTTTTTAAGCATTAACAGGGACAAATACTCTTGCGCCTTTACGTATATTTTTTGTAATTCCGTCACTTGCAGCACGGCCGTCGCCAAGTGTAATTTCAACGTGTCCGTGTTCTTTGTCATAACCTGAAACGCCTCTGCCGTATACCAATACACAACCCGCAGGCAGAGAAGATAAATCCAGCCCTTTTGTAGAAATTTCTTTGAAGTTTTTTTGTTTCAACAGTACATCACCAAAATCTGCAGCACTGCCTGTTCGCTTGCCGTTATCAAGATGCGCACGTTCAAGAGCCTTACGGACATAAGTACCGCAATTAGAACTGAATCCCGTGACATGTGACAAGGCCTCCTGAGCAAGTCTGCCGCCTTTTTCTGCACTATATCCTACAGCCTTCAATTGAGGTAAATTAGTTTTTGTATTAAACGTAGTTGTACGCTTGGATTTGAGAGATGATGTAACGTATTTGCCGTCCATATAATCATTTGAATCAAATCTTGTACCGTCAGATTTTTTAGTTGTTTCAGGCTTATAACTGAAAGGATTATAAGCTTCAATACCTGAAGTACTTGTTGTAACAGCGGCCGCTTCCGCAGGCATTGCTGCAAACGGAGAATACGCATAGTTTGAATTTGCGGAAATACCAAAATTCATTGGTGAAGGAGCTAAATTAAACTGCGGCATTGCAGCAGGCATTACCATTGTTGATGCGGGCATGTATGAAGGGGCATAACTAAATAGCGGCGAAGAATAAGCGCCAAAGCCATAAGAGAAATTATTAGAGTAATACTGAGGTTGAGGTACGTAAGCGTTGCCGCTAAAAAGAGAAGAACCGAGAAATCCGCCTAAAAAAGCGCCCCAAAAAGAATTTCCACCACTACAGCACAATGAGCCGAACGGCATTGCCATCGGCATCGGATAATATGAAAAGTTTGCGCAAAAACTAAACAATTTGTACCTCAGTGAAATTTCTCTTATATATATAAAGTAAATTTCCCCGAAAAAATTGCCTTTTATGAAAAAATAAATGAAGCTTCGGATTTACCCATATCAACAAGCTGCAAAGCTCTTTCTTTATCTGGTTCATCAGCCAGATCAGCATCAGACAACGATAATTTTTCTTTGATTATATCAATCAAGGAAACATTTTCTTTTTCTTCAAGTATATAAAACTTGTTGACATTTTTCATATAAAGACCGATTTTACCTGCGTTTACAGCTTCAAACATCTTTGCTTTAAATTTATTTTTTGAAGCTCCGTCAAAAGTTAAATCCGTTACAGTATAATAATCTTTTAAATATTCAATCAGCAAATAAGGTTGAATCCACTTTTTTATAACAGTATTCATTATGATGCGGCCTCCTCCTGATGCGCAAATTGCATTTCATAAAGATGCTTGTATCGTCCTTCAGGTATCGACATCAATTGATCATGCGTTCCAAGTTCAACAAGTTCACCTTCGTTTATTACAGCAATTCTATCGGCACTCTTAATTGTTGAAAGTCTGTGTGCAATAACAAATACTGTTTTATTCTGAATAAGATTATCAAGCGCATGCTGAACAATTTCTTCAGATTTATTATCAAGAGCAGAAGTAGCCTCATCAAGAATAACAATCGGCGCATCTTTTAACATAGCACGCGCAATAGCAACTCGCTGACGTTGCCCGCCTGAAAGAGTAGTTCCGCGTTCGCCGACTTCCGTATCCAGCCCGTTATCAAGTGTTGAAATAAATTCATCCAAATGCGCCATCCTGATAACATTCTGCAGCTGTTCTTCAGTCGCCTCAGGATTACCAAGCAAAATATTCTGGCGAATTGTACCTGTGAACAGGAAGTTATCCTGAAATACAAATGAAATTTGACTTCTTAAAGAATTCAAATCAAAATTTCTTACGTCAGTTCCGTCAAGAAGCACTGCTCCGCTTTTTACATCATAAAAACGCGGTATAAGATTTACTACAGTACTCTTACCACCTCCGGAATTTCCGACAAGAGCAAGAGTCTCACCCTTTTGAACATGCAGACTGAAGTTTTTCAAAACAGGAATATCTTTCTCATATTCAAAACATACATTACAAAAATCAATACTGCTGATTAATCCTTTTAATTCTTTAGGATTTTCAGGATTTTTGATATGCGGAGTAAGTTCAAACAACTCAAATGCGCGCCCCAATGCAACGAAGTTATTTTGAACAAGCGTCAAAGTCTGTCCTAGAGTTTTCGTCGGTTTATACAACAAAAGCAATGAGGTAACAAATGACGCAAAACTGCCGGCTGTCATTTTACCGGTCAAAATAAGGTGGTTTCCGAAAGCCATGACAAGCGCAATCCCGATTGAACAAACAAAATACATTATCGGAGACATCCATCCGACACGTTTAGTTAATGTCATAACCAAATCAAACTGTTCATGCACCTGAGATTCAAATTTATGGTTCTGCGTCTCCTGCAAATTATACGCTGCAATAATCTTATTTCCGGCAAAAGTTTCGTTAAAGTTAGTAGTCATATTACTTCCTACAACCATATTTTTATTGGAGACACTCTTGATTTTTTTACGGATAAGAATAACCGGTGACATTGCTATACCCATGATTGTAACCCCGATAATCGCAAGAAGCCAGGAGTTATACAAAAGGACACCGACAAGCCCTATAAGTCCGAATATAGTCGAAATAAATGTTTTCAAATTATCAAGAATAGATCTGGAGGCAACATCCGGATCAGTAAAAAATCTTGTTAGAACCAGCCCTGATGAATTCACATCATAAAATTGAGGATCTAGCATTGTCAATTTTTTAAACAAATCAATTTTTAAAGCATTAGAAACCTTATAGCCAGTCCAATCAGTAAAATAACTGCTCAAGTATTTCAATACACCTTGAATAACCGCAAAAGCAACAATACCAAACGGAATAATTGCAGCTAAAAAGGCTTGAGTCGGGATTTCAAACCCGCCGAGCACCCATTTATCGTCAGGAGAACCGTTAATAACCAAATCCATATACGGTTTTAAAGAAAACGCAACAACACCATCAAGAAGTCCTAATGGAATGGCAATCAAGATATTAAGAATAACCCTCCCCATAACAGGCTTTACGTAAGGTGCAATTTTTTTAATCAAATACCAGTAATTAAAGGCATTTTTAGAGACTGTATCTTTCAATTTATATTCATTAATCATGACAATATCCCCTACAATGTTATAAGAAAATTATATTATAAAAAAACGATAAGTTCATGATAAGATAAAAATATGGCAGGCGACTACAAAAAACTACTTACAAAAAAGAAAAAGAAAAAATATTGTGATATAAAAACTATGGGAGTAGACATAGACAAAAACGAGTACTACGAGATAAAACTCTCAAACTCCAACCACCCGGAAGTAAGGTAATATTGACAACACACAATATTTAAAGTAGACTTGCAAGTGACGAGATTGAAACACGAACCGTTTCAATTTGATAATTTAATAATGGGCATGTGGTACTCTGCCGAGCAAAACCTGACTTAATGTCTGGTTTTGGGAGAGGGGTAGACACGCTCTTGGTCGTAAGACCAATTTGACAATCTAATATGGGCATGTGGTACTCTGCCGAGCAAAACCTGACTTCATGTCCGGTTTTGGGAGAGGGGTAGACACGCTCTTGGTCGCAAGACCAATTGACAATCTAATATGGGCATGTGGTACTCTGCCGAGCAAAACCTGACTTAATGTCTGGTTTTGGGAGAGGGGTAGACACGCTCTTGGTCG
>CALUVN010000010.1 GCA_944324235.1 Candidatus Gastranaerophilales bacterium | reverse complement strand
AGGATGACAGACTTTGTCCCTCGCCCAGTCAGTCTTCCCTCCCCCGTCAGATTGACCTCTGTGAGGGTAGGGATTGATGGAGGGGGCAAACATAAGTTTGCATCAATACGACTCTTCAAGTTTCAAAAAGTCGCCTTTCGAAGATATTCAAGAAGTTTTAAATATCTTTGTAATGGCAGCTTTTGTGTAAATCATTCGCCCCTCTCCTAAGTAGGAGAGGGTAGGGTGAGGTATGCTTTGCGGAAAGCTTAGATCCTGAAACAAGTTCAGGATGACAGCCATTGCACCCTTGCCCTGTGAGTATTGAGCACCAAGACAGGGGCAAACATAAGTTTGCATCAAAATGGAGTGAAGAGTTAACTGTGAATAGTCCGTTACAGTGCTGCGCCCAAAGATACTCAAAAAACTTTCAAAGACTTTTAGCAGTCGGCTTTATAGAACTTTTGTAAGATATTCAAAAAAAGTTTTGCAGGTCTGATTGCTTTTATTTGATATTTTTCTCTATTTTTATTTTGAAATCCGGATTAGCCGCAGAGTATTCTGATATGAAGATTGCAAATTTTGTGAGCCTTTCAAAAAGTTCATCTGAAACGATATGTTCCATTCGGCAGGCATTTGCGGCGGCTTCTTTTTCTGAAAGATGCAGAATTTCAGTGAAAAATTTTGTGATTGTATCGTGTTTTTTCAGAATTTCTTTTGCTATTTTTTCGCCTTCTTCCGTAATTGTAATTTTAGAATAAGGTGCATAATTGATGAGTTTTTTTTCGGCTAACTGATTTAGAGCGCCTGTTACAGATGCTTTTTTTACATTGAGCGCATTAGATATTGCAGTTACGCTTGCAAAACCTTGATGTGAGACCTCTATATATATCTCTTCCAGATAATCTTCCTGACTTTGTGATAGCACGAATTTTTCCATACGGTCTATTATATCATATTATTCAGGCTGATTGCAAATTTAGTTCATATCGTTTTCAATGAGAGTTACAAACTCATTAACCAGTGTGGAGTTCCATTTTTTGCCTGCATCTTTTTTAATTTCGGCCAGAGCTTCCTGCGGGCTTAATTTTGAACGGTATGCACGCTGTTCAAGTAGTGCAAAATAAGAATCTACTATCAGAATAATCTGCGAGGAAAGAGGAATTTCATCTTTGGATATTCTGTTAGGATAACCTGTTCCATCCCAATTTTCGTGGTGGTGTTCAATTATCGGGAGAATATCCTGAATGTATGAAATAGGTTTAAGAATTTCTCTTGCTGCAATTACAGGGTGTTCTTTGATGTGCTGTCTTTCATCATCGGTTAAAGGGCCGGCTTTCTGCAGAATTTCCTGCGGCAGAACCAGATTGCCTATGTCATATAACAAAATTGCGACACGCAGCTTATCGATTTCTTCTTTGGATAGATCAAAGCGTTTGGCAAGGCTCACTGCAACCTGTACTTTGGATTTTATCGCACCTTTCGCGTGCAGAGGGTTGTAAATTTTAGTCATCATATCCGCTATTGAATAAAGAATTTCTCTTTGCGGTTCTGTTTGATTATTTGAATTTCTAAGTTTTTCACAAATCTCGTCTGATAATTGTTTATCTACAGGGATATTATGTTTTGAGAGTACATCAATAAATGCGTGGACTGCAACCTCCTGCCATGAGGTTTCGGATGCCGGTTTTGCAATAGTTACACGGTTTCTGCCGTTTCTTTTGGACTGGTACATTGCCTGATCGGTAAGTTCAATGATTTCTTCAATGTTATCAGAATGTTCCAAAAATGTTCCTACGCCGATGCTTGCGGTAATATGTCCGATTGTATCCAGCGGGGTTTCTTCAATTGCTTTTCGAATTCTCTCTGCGGCTACCATTGCGCCTTTTGAATCTACGCCCGGAAGAATTACGCTGAATTCTTCTCCGCCCAGTCTTGCTGCAGTATCTACCGTACGGGCATTGTGTTTCAGTATATCTGCAACTGCCTTTATTGCAATATCTCCGTATGCGTGTCCGTATGCATCATTTATTTTTTTCAGAAAGTCCAAATCTATACCGATAATACTGAACGGTTGATTTTGGCGTTGTGCACGTTTGACTTCTTTATCAAGGTATTCTTCAAAATACCTGCGGTTGTATAGTCCTGTCAGTCCGTCAGTTACGGCCTGTTCTTTTACCGCATCAAACAAATCCGCGATTGTTATCGCCATTTCTACCTGCTGGGCAAACATTGAAAGAAAATCAGTTTCCGAATCCGTGAGGGTGTCTCTTGATGATAGTACAACCAGCCAGCCGAAAGGTTTTTGTCTTGTATAAATCGGGATTATGATTATCGATTTGCTTGACATTTTGCTGAGTACGTTGTCTATATTTTCTTCCGATAATCCGGGGATAACGTAGGAGATTGCACCTCTGAGATCGTTTGACTGGACAATTTTTTTATGGATAAGTGCTTCTGCAAATCGTCCTTCTGTATCGTATTCAATCCTTTGCATGTGCAATGGCGGGGTTAATTTTTCATTCAAAAAATCTATAATTCTGTTATTTGACTGGGCAATGATTGTCATAAATTCGCCGTTATCATCGTGTTCTTTACGGATGATAACGCTGTGCATATAGCCAAGTTCGCCTTTAATACTGTTTACTATTTTATCAAGAACACTCAAAAGCGGTTTTGATGAATTCATCATTTCCCATATATGCTGAAGTGTAAGTATCCGTTTGTTTGCAAGATTAAGCTCCATTGTTCGCTGTTCAATTTCTTTTTCCAGCTGGAGGTTGCGTTCGTAGATTTCCAGATACTCTTGTTTGCCGCCGTAGATTGCACTTTCTACTTCGGTAATTTTTGACCGTATTTCATTTATCTTGTCAAAAAATCCCATAAAACCTTTTCAGCACTTAATTTAAATATAATACTCTTGTATTATACCATATATGTCAAGATTTTTCAGCATATTGCGAAATTATTTGCGTTCATCCAGAAAAGCCGCGCCGATTACTCCCGAAAAATCTCCCAGTGATGCTTTTTTAAATTCTATTTTTTCTGCAGGTACTGGAAGTGATTTTGCGCGTGCTTTTTTTATGGTTTTCTGGTAGAAAAAGTCTACAGCCTCTATCAAACCGCCTCCAAGAACTATAAGTTTCGGGTTTATAAAATTTATAATACTTGCAAGACCGCCTGAAAGATATTCGGAGGCTTCAGTTACACATTGAATTACCAGTTCGTCTTCTCGTTCAATAGCTTTTCTAATCATTCCGGATGTAATGGATTTTCCGCCTTCAAGGTAGTCCAGAATACAGGATTTTCGTCCTTTTCTGAGTGCGCCTTCAATTCTGCGTTCAATTGCAGAACGTGATGCGTATGCCTCCAGACAACCGTGTGCACCGCATCCGCATGGTCTGCCGTTTAAATCAACTATAACGTGTCCGATTTCGCCAGCTGTCCCTGTTGCTCCGTAAATTATTTTCCCGTTTTTTACGATTGATGAGCCGACTCCGGTTCCGACAAAAACACAGACAAAGTCATCATATCCCTTTGCCGCCCCAAATTTCATTTCTCCGATTGCTGCAATTTCAACGTCATTTCCAAGATATACAGGAAGGTTAAAATGCTCTTCCAGATTTTGTTTTATGTTTAAATCATAACAGTCAAGGTTAGGTGCGCCTATTAGAATTCCGTTTTCTCTGTCAACCTGCCCTGCTGCACCGACTCCTATTGAATTGATTTCTTCTGTTGTAACGCCGCTTTCTGCCAGCAATTCTTCTATGCCTTCCAGCATTTTTTTTATTATATTTTTAGGCCCTTTATCTTTTTTAGTTTTTTTCTTGACTGATGCTGCAACTTCGCCTGTCTCGCGATTAACAAGCGCTATCAAAATTTTTGTTCCGCCTAAATCTATACCAACTGAATACTTTTTCATATACAAAAATTATATCTTAAAAATTGTTTTTAGTAAATAATTTTTATACCAGTAAAAATATGACATCAGAAATTATATTTTAAAAGTTTCTGTTTGCTTGCACAAATATAAAATATCTGCTAGCATGTAAATATTAAGAGTAAGCTGATTAGAGAGGGTATGTTGTTATGAAAAAACTTTTGAAGATATTTCTGTTGATTGCCATGTTTATTTATTCGGCATCTTTTGTGTCTGCGGATGAAAAAAATGTCTGGGTGAATAATCTGCGCTCTACTTTTTTAAATAATTCCGCAGTTATTTACGGTGTGAATTTGAGAACTTTTAATGCACAGGATGCCAATAATAACGGAATTATTGATTTTGACGAAAATGAGGAAAGCGGAACTTTTTTGAATGCAATTGACAGGCTGGATGAACTTAAAAATCGCGGTGTAAATACAATTCATCTTTTACCGATTACACCAGTAGGAACAACTAAGGCTCTCGGAACTGCAGGATCATTATATGCTGTATCTGATTTCAAAAGTTTAAACCCTCAGCTTGCCAGCGATAAAACTGCTTTGTCAATAGAATATCAGGCAAGAAAATTTGTCACGGAAGCTCACAGACGCGGAATCAGTGTTATTGTAGATTTGCCGTCTATGGGTTCATATAATCTTTATATGAAGCGGCCTGAATTGTTTGTGAAGGATAAAAACGGTGAACCTGTAATTCCTGTTGATTGGACTGACACACGTGTTCTTGACGGAGGCAGCGAGGCTCAGATTAACCATAACCTTTTTATGGAGTATAAAGGTTTTGTTGATATGGTGATGAATATAGGTGCAGACGGTATAAGAGCTGATGTTGCCTCAAGCAAACCTGCTAAATTCTGGAAAGAATTAATTGATTATTCAAGAAAAAAAGATAGTCAATTCCTGTGGCTGGCTGAAGCTTCCGACTCCTGGACAAAACCTGTACATGAGCTTGCGGTTTATACTCCGTACGATAAACTTTTGGAAGCCGGTTTTGACGGATTTTACGGAAGTTTCTTTAACCTGAAAGATTGGAAAACTGCTAAAGAATTGACGGATCATGTTCTTTTTATTAAATCTCTCTATAACAAGTATCCTGACAGAAAAACCGCTATCGGAAGTTTTTCTACTCACGATGAGCTCAGCCCGCTTTTAATTAACGGCGAACCGTTCAGTGAAATGATTATCTGGCTTAATGCAACTTTACCGATAAACTCTTACTCCGTTGACGGGTTTGCGACAGGCGATAATTATATATATTTCTGGGCAAACAAAAAGGCTGACAAAACATTTACTGACGATGAATATTATTTTGCTCACAGAGGTAAGATTGATATTTTTAATTTTTCAAGAAAACCGGGTGCGCATAATATGAATTTGTCAGAACAGTTTAACGCAGCAAATAACTTTAAAGTATATATGGCTCCTGTTCTTACTAACGGCAAATTCACCGTTATTAAAACATCTTCCCCTTCAGTTTTTGCTTATGCGATAAGCTATTCTAAACAAACAATTCTTGTCGTCGGCAATTTGAATTACAGAGTTCAGCAGGAAATTGAATTCAAACTTCCGAAGTTTGATGTTGAAACTAAAATGTTAATGCCGATTAAACTGCTCAATGTTCCGCACGTTGAAAAGAATAAATTCAAGACAACTATCTACCCTGCGGAAATTCAGGTTTATCTGATAGAGGACTATGAAATTAAGTAAAAACTAAGATTATAAGACTCAAAACGGCAGTTCTGTTTTTTTCAGAACTGCCGTTTATGTATTCGTGATTACATTATTTTAAAACTCAAATAATTCTTTAATTTCTACCCCTAAATTTTTTGCAATAACTTTTAATTTTGAAATAGTCACATCTGTTCTGCCTAATTCTAAGAGACTTATCATAGATCTTGAAACTTCTTCAGATGCTAAATCATCCTGCGTAAGGCCTTTATTATGCCGTATTTTCTTCAGGTTTTCGCCAAATTTTTTCAGATAGGGCTTGTTCATTTTATAGATCCTGTAAATAAGCATTAGCGATATAAATATCGTTTGCTGTTGTAATTTTGATATTTTTGTAGTCGCCTTCAACCATGTAAACATTGATGCCGAGGTGTTCTGCCATTCCGGCATCGTCAGTAAAATTCAGGTCTTTGAGTTTTTCGTGCGCATCTTTTATTAATTTATATTCAAAAGCTTGCGGAGTCTGGGTGTTGTATAATTTTGAGCGGTCAATCGTTCGGATAATTTTACCTGATCTGTCGACTTCTTTTATCGTGTCTATTGTTTTTGTCATTACCGTAACGGCTTTTTTTAATTTTACTGCTTCTATGGTATTTTTTATAATTTCTTTTGAAATCATCGGGCGCGCTCCGTCGTGAATTAGAACATAATCGCATCCGCAGGCTTGTTGTAATCCGTTATAGACTGATTGTTGACGGGTTGTACCGCCTTCTGTTATTTTTATTTTCGGATTCGAGCTGAAAAAGCCTTCCAGAATTTCTATAATTGAAGGATTTGCAGTGATTATAATTCTATCGATTTCTGCGATGTCAAAATTTTCTACGGTGTATTTAATTAGTTCTTTCCCGTTGATTTTTTCCAGAAGCTTATTTGAGTTTCCGAATCTGGAAGAAGTTCCGCCTGCTGTTATTATCGCGTTAATTTTCATAATATCTATCCTTTAAAATGGTTGAATATTTTTTCATCAATATCGTTACCGGTAAAAAGTAACCCGTCAAGTTCTACCCCGAGTCCTTTCTCAACTGTGCCTATTACAGAAACGTCATCAAGAAGCGGAAGAATACTTTTCGGAACGGTTGCTGTCAGTTTATAATCTTCTCCGCCAAACAGAACGGTTTCTTTATCAACACATTCATCGTGAGGAATTTTATCATAACTGACGCAAAGTTTTACCCCGCTTGAATTTGCAATCTGTGAAAGAGCATCCGCAAGTCCGTCGGAGGTGTCCATCATCGCGTAGGGTTCTTTTATATTTTCAGCAATCAGCCGGCTTAATTTCCGTTCTGCTTCCGGCATGAGGTGTGCGTTTAAGAATTTTTCGGGGCACGGTTCGTTTTTTAAAAGTTTTTTCAGTCCTTCCGCGCTGTTGCCGTGTTCTCCTGAAACTATTATTGCCTGTCCGATTTGAGCATTTGAGCGAGAAGAGATTTTTCTGCCTGCCGTTTTTCCGATAGCTGTTACTGATATAAATAGTTTATCGCTGCCGGTTATATCTCCGCCGACGATTTCAATCCCTTTTGATGCGTCTTTTAGTCCTTTATAAAAATTTTCGACAAAAATATTATCAATATTTTTAGGAATTGAAAGAGCCACTGTCATATATGCAGGTTCAGCTCCGCTTGCGCAGATGTCGCTAATGTTTACCATTGCGGATTTGTAACCGAGTTTGTATGCGTCTGTATATTCAAGTTTGAAATGAATATCTTCTACAAGACTGTCCTGCGTAATTACTATTCCTAAATCTTTAAGGTATGCGCAGTCGTCCCCTATGTATTTTGAATTCAGAGTTTGTTTTATTGTGCTGATAAGCTCTTTTTCCCTCATAAGGTCATTTTAGCATAAAAAAAGACCCCTGTTATCGGGGTCAAGGTTGGTTATTTTGGTTATGTTATAGTATTAATTATGTCAGTAAGGTTGTATGATTATTCTCTTCGTACTGTTATAATTCCCCTGAATATTTTGTTTTGCCAGTTTTAAAGAAAAAGTTTACAAAACTTTATAATTCTTATTTAAAACTTCTGTTATCATTTTATTGTGAGATTTGATGAGATTATTTTGAAACTTAGAAAATTTGTGCTGGCAAAGGTTTTGCGGCGAAAATATTACCGTACGGGGAAATGCAACGCGTGCGGGAAATGCTGTACCCAGATTTATGTCAAGCATTACAAACATGTTATTCAGGACGAAAAAGAATTTGAAAAGCTCAAATATCTGCACCGATTTTATACATATTTAAAGGTAATCGGCAAGGATGATATCGGTTTAATATTTGAGTGCCAAAATCTTGATAAGGAAACCCATCACTGTAAAATTCACCGTACGCGTCCGGGAATATGCAGGCGTTATCCGCAGGAAGAGTTATTTTCCATGGGCGGGGCTTTGTCAGATGATTGCGGGTATAAAATGCAACCTATTTATACGTTTGAGGAAATTTTTGAAAAAGAGAAAAAACGTATCAAAAATTAGTCAATTTTTGTATCAACGTTATTGAGTTCCACAATGTCGAAGAAATCTTCCAAATCTGCAGTGGATGTAACGCTGGTATTTTTACCTTTTGTTAAAATAATATTTGTTTCACCAATATTGGCTTGAATTCCGATACCGTCTGCGGTTTTGTATTTCGGCCCCGCTAAAATTGATGTGTCAATATCAGGTCTGTCGCAAAGAACTTCACCGAGTTCATTAACGGCCTTAATTGTATTACCGTTATCCTGTTTGTAGTTGTTTCCGCCGATAATCCATGCCGTCAGTTTTTCTGTTGTGTCTTTTTGAAGTTCTTCTATCTTACGGCAGATATCATCAGCTATCTGTTCTATTTTAGAAAGTACAGGAAATTTTTTCATAAATCCGTTGCGTTCATTACGTATTATTACAACTAAATCATCAGGGGTTGGCATTGTCAAAAAAGGTTTATGTACGGAAAGTACATTTTCGGAACGTGTTTTTGTGATTACGCGTCTTGTGCTTTCGCTTTTTTGAATAAATTGGTTATAAATATCTCCCGAGATGAACAAGTTGCTTTTTCCTTGAAATGATATGTTTGTCATTCTGCTTATAACTCCTTTTTGTATTTTTTATAAAACCTGTAAAAATTTTTTTTGCCATGCAAATTATACTTTTTGACAATGAAAAATTTTCCATAGTCGTACATGCTATAGATAACAGGATATACAGAAAGGTTTTTGAATTATGAAGAAATTTTTGATAATACTGGTAGTTTCGTTAACAGCAATACCCGTATCTGCCGTATGCAGTATTGAAAATGAAGGGCTGTGCAGGGCTGATATAATGAATCAGGAAACATTAAATGAACGGTTAGTGCCAAATCATCTTGAAGATATACAGAAACCGCCTTCTTTGCCTGTAGATACAGCTCCGTCAGATATTCGTTATAATTTGGAGTCGCAGGAATTACAAAATTCTGGTACTGTACAAAATGAGCCGTATAATGCAAACTGCCAGTTCGGAACTTGTCTCGGCGAACCGGAATAGCTTTTATTAAGGTATGTAAATCTTTCAGTGTACAAATATTAAAGAAATTCTCCTGCGGTGCCGATATTAGATAATATATGGTACATACAGGAGAAGTAGAAAGATGGATTTAAGCAGACTGCTTGAATATTTTGAGACAAAGATTAATACAACATTAGGTGAAGAAGATGTTTTTCTGAAAAAATATCAGAAAAAATCTAATTCTGTGTTTACTGAAAAAGATTTTGAACTATTAAAGAAAGATTTGCATGCTTTTGCGGAAATTGACTTTAATACAAAAGACATCTCCGAGGCTGAATTAATTCAGTTGTTCAATTCAAAAATTGAAGAAAAATACAGGGAGTATAGCGTATCTCAATTTATGAGTAAGTTGGAAGAAGATATGCAAAAAGCAGGTATAGAGCCTTATGATGAGCCTAAAGCTACAAAAAATTTTTCTTCGCGTCAGTCCCAACCTGTACCTGTTGATGAAACACTGACACCTGAAGAACTTGCCCTGAAAGAGAAGTATTCAAAACAATTTAATTTAAACCTGTCACCCTATGAGGTAAAAGACATTGCAAAATTGGACGAACAGGGCAAAAAAAGACTTGATGAATTATATGCTCAACTGCCGCAGGATGAAGACAGTAAATTTGAAATGGGAGATAGATATCTTGCAAGTTATCTTACAATGTTAGTCCGCGATGCTGATGATGAACAGTTTAAAATTATAAAAGATATATTATCAAAAGGTTTGCCTCCGTTTGATTTAATGGGTGTAGCCTTGCAGGATAATAATATTGATAAATTAAATATGCTGAATGAACTGACAGACCACTTGTCGCAGGGAAAATCAAGTGAAGAAGCAACCCAATTTATATATGAAAATGGTTACGAGTTCACTGAGAGTCTTCTTGATGATAAAAGTGCCCAAAATATGAAAGCAATTTTGAGTCACTGTAAAGACAATATTACACCGGAAAATATTTCATGTATAAATAAAATATGCCAAGACTCCTCATCGGAAAATATAAGTAAAGCAGTACAGCTTATTTCTTTGCAACAAGGAAATGTTCAAGATACTTATGAAATAATATCTATTGCAAACCTTGATGACGATGAATTTGAAGAAGCAAAAGAACTTTTGCAAAATCCGGAGTATGTAAATGTAAATATTCCGTCATTACTGAAAGCAAAACCTGAGATGCGTGATAGAATTAAAGACTTTGCTGATATACACAATGGTGCACTCGGAATTGTCGAGTATCAAATGCTCACAAGTATGAACGAGAAAGATTTTACTGCACTTGAAAATATCGCAGGTCTAAAATTGTATGATGAACCGGTTAGTGCAGAATTGGAAATTCGTCTGTCAAAATGTCCTAAAGAAGCTATAGAAAAGATTAAACAAATAGCAGCAAGCGGAGTTAAAATTTCGCCTGAAGTGCTGGCATTTATGGCGGAAGCGAATGATAATACTCTCTATAATTTTGTAACAGAGCATCCGGATTATACATACAAAGTTGATAATATGAAAAATACAATGGATATAACAATTCCGAAAGAAGGCGACAATTCGCCATTCCCTCAGCCTGTATCAACCGGACATATAATCAGATACAATCAAAACAGCAGACAGTTTGACATTATAGGTAATGATGTTGAAGAACACAGTTATGAAAAACAAGTCACAAATACTAGTCAAACAAGAAGCCAAACCGTCGAATATAAAAGAATTGCTTCCGGTTTTGGAGACAGAAAGGATATTGTAACCAACCAGAAAATAGATATATATGACGACAACGGCAAAAAAATAAAAACTGAAATATATGAACAAGGAGCCCTTGACGGGGTACCTAATATCACTGAAATTGATGCAAACGGCAATAAAAAGGTCTTGCAGAAATCAACAATTGACGCACACGGAAATAT
Organism: Candidatus Gastranaerophilales bacterium; assembly: GCA_944324235.1. Lineage (GTDB taxonomy): Bacteria > Cyanobacteriota > Vampirovibrionia > Gastranaerophilales > Gastranaerophilaceae > CALUVN01. Next base: position 36,977 of record CALUVN010000010.1, on the reverse strand, counting down.
TAAAGTAGAAAAAGATTTTACATCATTTGATGGTACAAGAACACGTTTTCAAAGTCTGGAAGATGAGAACGGCAACCTCCGCTCATTCTACAAAATTACGGATAAAGACGGAAATGTTCTGCTGGATAGAGTGCAAACATTCACAGTTCTCAGTGAAAATAAGTTCCAATCCTCACTTAACGGAAAAAGCTGGGATATTGAATATAAAGAAGATAATACAGTTTCTGTAAAAGATAATCAAACAGGTAAAATTACAACTATCCCGTTAGGTGATAAAATTGCACCGGAAGACAGAAATACCATGCTGAACATTTTTAAAAACCTGAGCGGTGAACAATTGATGATTATGGATAAAAACAATATTAATTCAATAATTTGGGGCGGTGATGACAGGTTTTCAAATTCCTGGTTGAATAATGCCTACTGGAACACAGCAGAAGAAAAGATTTATTTTGGGGGCAATACAATTTCAACAACACAAGAAGAATTTTTGCAAAAAAATATTTCGACTTTATTTCACGAATACGGACACTTTATAGATGCCTCATCAGCAGATGAGAATGGTAATCAGGTTTCCGGCAGTGAAAAACTAAAAAAAATCTTTGAAGAAGAATTTGCTGGGTTCAAACAAATAGCCACAACAGAAGAAGAAATTTTTATAGATTACTTTACCGGTACTGTACAAGGAGACTTGCGCGGTGCAGAGGAAAGATTTGCGGAAACAAATATGCTTTTACATACCAATCCGTGTGACCTGACAGCTACAAGAGCATATTACCTGCAGCGGTATTTCCCGCGTACGGTCGCAGCTATTGCCGAAGAAATAACCGGAATGGAAGAAAAAGCCCGGCTTTAGTTTAATATAACAATAAATAAAAATATTAAAATTAATAATTTAAATTGATTACTTGATTAAGATTTAGTTTAAATTATTAATTTTTTGTTTATTTTTTTTAGGAATTGCGAAAAAGGTGTTATAACAGAATTAAAGAAAGTAATGCAATTAATTTAGTAAAGGAGATAAAAATTATGGCAAAAACAATTGGTATCGACCTCGGTACTACAAACTCCGTAGTCGCAGTTATGGAAGGCGGTAAACCAACCGTTATTGCTAACGCAGAAGGTTCTAGAACAACCCCTTCTATCGTTGGTTTCTCTAAAACAGGTGAAAGATTAGTCGGTCAATTAGCTAAACGTCAGGCTATTCTGAACCCTGATAAAACTATCGCTTCTATTAAAAGACACATGGGCGAAGATTATAAAGTAAATATTGACGGTAAAGATTATACTCCGCAAGAAATTTCAGCTATGATTCTTAGAAAATTGGCTGATGATGCAAGCTCATATCTGGGTGAAAAAGTTACTTCCGCAGTTATCACTGTTCCTGCATACTTTAACGACGCTCAAAGACAGGCAACAAAAGATGCCGGTAAAATCGCAGGTTTGGATGTTCTCCGTATCGTAAACGAACCGACAGCAGCAGCACTTGCTTACGGTTTGGAAAAAGAAAAGAGCGAAAAAGTTCTTGTATTCGACCTTGGTGGTGGTACATTCGATGTTTCAGTTCTTGAAATCGGCGACGGTGTTCACGAAGTTCTTTCAACATCAGGTGATACTCACTTAGGTGGTGATGACTTTGACCAAAAAGTTATGGATTGGATTTGCGAAGAGTTCAAAAAACAAGAAGGCATTGACCTTAAAGGCGACAAACAAGCTATGCAGCGTGTTAAAGAAGCTGCTGAAAAAGCTAAATGCGAATTGTCTTCAGTTGTTGAAACTAATATTAACCTTCCGTTCATCACAGCTGATGCAAACGGCCCTAAACACTTAGACTTGAACTTGACAAGAGCTAAGTTTGAAGACCTTTGCCACGATTTGCTGGAAAGATGTAAAAAACCTGTTGAACAAGCTTTATCAGATGCAGGTATTTCAAAATCTGATATCAATGAAGTTGTTCTTGTTGGTGGTTCTACCCGTATTCCTGCAGTACAACAACTTGTAAAAGAATATACAGGTAAAGATCCTAACCAATCAGTTAACCCTGATGAAGTTGTTGCTGTTGGTGCTGCTATTCAAGCAGGTGTTCTTGCCGGTGAAGTTAAAGATATCGTATTGCTGGATGTAACTCCTCTGACATTAGGTATTGAAACTCTCGGCGGCGTTATGACTCCTCTTGTTCCTAGAAATACCACAATCCCTGTTTCTAAATCTCAGGTATTCTCTACTGCAGAAAATAACCAAACCGCAGTTGATATCCACGTTCTTCAAGGTGAAAGACCAATGGCTAAAGATAACAAATCTTTAGGTATGTTCAGACTTGATGGTATTCCGCCTGCAATGAGAGGTTTGCCGCAAATCGAAGTAACTTTTGATATTGATGCTAACGGTATCGTTAACGTTTCAGCTAAAGATAAAGCTACTAACAAAGAACAAAAAATTACTATTACAAATTCTTCTAACCTGTCTGAAGCTGATATCGACAAGATGGTTAAAGAAGCTGAAGCTAACGCAGCTGAAGATAAAAAGAAAAAAGAAGAAGCTGAAGTTAAAAATAATGCAGCAAGCTTAATCGGTTCAGCTGACAGAATCGTAAAAGATTTTGAAGGTAAAATCGATGCGGCTGACAAATCTAAACTGGATGAACAAAAAGCTGCTCTTCAAAAAGCTCTGGATGAAAACAAGAGCGCTGACGAATTGAAAAAATTGTCAGACGAATTGCAGCAAACAATGTTCAGCATCTCTCAAAAAGCTTACGAAGCTGTTCAAAAAGAAGAACAAACTACCGCTAACAGCGACAGCGCTTCTTCTTCATCTTCCGACAGCAAAAATGACGATGATGTCATAGATGCAGAATATACAAAAGAATAATAACTTTTGGTTTTATAAAACAAAAGGATATGCAAATTTCATTTTGCATATCCTTTTTTTAAATGATTATATTTTTTCAAAAGTTTTTTATAATTTTTGATAATACGGGAGATTTTTGTGGCTAGAAAAACTTTTAAATTACAGGTAAAAAATTGTTTTTTATTTAACATTGCTTACATGTATTTTATAACTGCAGGCTTGTTTTTTATCAGTTTGGAATTATTTTTCTTTTATAATTTTCCAGGAATACTTCCAATATTATTTTTCATCAGTATTGTATGCGTGAGATTCCTTATAAAGCCTGCAAGAGATGAACTTGATATGGACGGTTATAATGAAATTACAATTGATGATGAGAAGAAAATTCTTACTATCGATGGTAAAAACAATATAAAATTTGATGATATATCTTATGTGTATTTAAGATTTTACAAACCTGATTACACATCAGCAACAATGATAGACTCTTTTGTGTCTCTGGTTTCCGTGAACAGTGAGTTGTTGATTGGTGTACGTAATCAAAATCCTATAAAAATTTCAATTCAGCGAAGAAAATCTCTATTCGCCTTGCTCAAAGAATTACAAAAACACAGCGAAATAAAATTGAAATTTGACGAAAATTATAACGGTAATTGGGCGCTGTCATCAAATCTTCCTATATTATTACTGATAATGATTTTACTTTTGATTTATGCAATTCACAGATAATTTTTTGTAAAATTGTAATGTAAAAAATTTGCTTAAAATTTTTGTTTAAATTATCATAGCACTATGTTTAAAAAGCTAACACGCTCTATAAAACGTATATCATTGCTGGACAGATATATCCTCAGACAGGTAATAGAAATGTTCCTGATGGGTGTTTGTGTATTTACATCAATTATTTTCGCCTCGGATACATTTATAACTTTGATAAAACAAATTTCGTTATTCGGTATTCCGTTTAAGGTCGCATTTATGATGATAATACTTAACCTGCCGTCTGTTATAGTAATGACAATACCGATGGGTGTTTTGCTTGCAACGGTTATGACTTTGAATAAATTAAGCCTTGATTCGGAAATTACCGTTATGCGGGCATGCGGTATCGGGCTGAACAGAATTGCCAAACCTATTTTCGTATTTGCAATTTGTATGTCGGTTTTCAGCTTTGTAATTAACGAAAGTATAGTGCCTGTTATGGCAAAACAATCAAAAGACCTTGCATTATGGGCATTCGGGCAAAAAAATATTCCTAACGGAAAACAAAATTTTGTATTTAAAGAATTAAACGACCATGGCGGTTTGAAAAGATTGTTTTATGTCGGATATTGTGAGGATAAGGTTCTGCATAATATTACGGTGCTTGATTCCTCTCAGGACGGAACAATACAGCTTTTGCAAGCTCAAGAGGGGAAGACATCTCCTGAAGGATGGAATTTTGAAAAGGGTGCAATTTATACTGTCGGAGATGACGGTAAAATTCTTAACACGACTCTATTTGACGATTCAGTCGTAAAGTTCGGACTGGATATGTCTAAGGAATTAAACAAAAATGTGGCAAGAGAAATGAATTTCACCAAATTGATTTCTTACCTGAAAAAAGCAAATCTGAATGAAAAACAGCAGCGTGAAATCAGGGTTGAACTTTTTGATAAAATTGCACTTCCGCTAACTACAATTGCACTTGTTTTAATCGGTGTTCCGCTTGCGATTACCCCGCCTAGAGTAAGATATAACCGCGGATTTTTGTTCAGTATTTTGATTATTTTTGTGTACTATCTTATTCGTGCGTTGTCGATTTCGTTCGGCGAAGCGGGAACTCTTACTCCGTTCCTTGCAGCGTGGATGCCGAATATAGTTTTAACCTGCGGCGGTGTATTTTTATATTACCGTAAAGTATTCACGATTACATAGAATTTTTCCTTCATTTGCAGGTGAATTGTACTCTGTTTTTGGTATAAAATGGAAATATGGATAGCAATAAGCAAAAAGTAGAAAGTGTAACAAATGTTTTTGCAAATCGCGGAGGAGGAATATTTGAGCCTGCCGCGAATACTTCTGCCAGACCGTTTCCTTCAGGACATAAACTTAATGATTATGATTCAAATCTTTTGAATAATAATTCAATTAACGAACTCAGCGACGAATTTATAAAACTTGAGTATAAGATTGCAGAAAAAACGGAAATGCTGGATGCAATTAATACAAAAATAAAAGGAGCTGAACTTTTAGGAAAATTATTGGATGTTATGGAATTAAAGCTTCAGGCAAAAACTCTGGAAAATGAAATTGCAGAATTAAAAGAACAATATTCCAGAAGAAATTTTGCCGAAAAATTCACCGGCTCTGCACTTAAGCCTCCGAAAAAACAGCCATTTATCATAAGAATGCAGAAATTTATTTCCAAGAAAATAATATCAAAAGTCTCTAAAAAGTTTAAATCAATAATGGATTTGAGCGATTCTCTGGATACGTTAAAAAGTATAAACCAGAATGTCGACGAACTTATAGCAATGAAAGTGCCATACGGAGAGACCACAGCAAGTTATGAAAAATTAACTGCATATTTATACCGCGCCAATAAAATTCACTCGCAAATAACAAAATCTATGGGCGCAATTAAATAACTCTTCCCTGAAAAATATTTCAGTTTTTATATTTTGTTAGGACTGTCTGTTTATCTGCCAGTATTCACATAACAAAACGCAGCTATTCACATTTTATTTTTTTGTCATATAATTGAAGAGTAGATATTCTTACCCTCCCCATGTGATTAGCGGAGGTTATCAGAAGAATCTTATTACCGGCTCAGGATGAACTAAAATAGCTAAGGAGATAATATGAACGAGCTTTTAAAAAAATCAGCGGCAGAGCAAAGCAAAGCCCTGAAAAATAAAGAAATATCAGCAGTGGAATTGACAACCGCAGCATTTGACAGAATTGCGGAAGTGGATGATAAACTCGGTGCATTCAACTCATTGACAAAAGAAACAGCGCTTGAAACAGCTAAGAAAGTTGATGAAAAAATCGCAAAAGGCGAAGAATTACCGCTTCTTGCAGGTATTCCTCTTGCACTGAAAGATAATATGAATTTAGTCGGCTCAAAGACTACAGCATCAAGCAAAATTTTAGAAAATTTTGTTTCGCCTTTTAATGCAACGGTTACAGAAAAACTTTTAAACAATCTTGTTCCTATTGTCGGAAAAGCTAATTTGGACGAATTTGCAATGGGTTCATCCAACGAAAATTCAGCATTTAAAAAAGTTCATAACCCTTGGGACTTGAATAAAGTTCCGGGCGGTTCTTCAGGCGGTTCAGCAGCAAGCGTATCTGCTTGTGAAGCAACACTTGCTCTTGGTTCTGATACAGGCGGATCTATCAGACTTCCTGCATCATTCTGCGGTATTGTAGGTATGAAACCTACTTACGGAAGAGTATCACGTTACGGTTTGATTGCGTTTGCCTCTTCATTAGACCAAATAGGACCTTTTGCAAGAACTGTTGAAGACGCGGCTAACCTTCTGGAAGTTATTTCAGGCCACGACCCGAAAGATTCTACTTCTTTAAATCTTCCTGTAGAACATTATGCAGCTGATTTGAACAAAAGTCTGAAGGGTAGAAAAATCGGTATTATTAAAGACCTTATGACTGAAGGTCTTGAAGAAGATGTCGAAAAAGCTATTCAAAATGCTATTGATACATACAAATCTCTCGGTGCTGAAGTTGTTGAAATTTCTCTTCCGCATTTGAAATATTCAATCGGAATTTATTACATCCTTGCAACCGCAGAATGTTCATCCAACCTTGCAAGATTTGACGGCGTAAAATATGGTTACAGAACACCTGATGCCAAAAACCTTATGGAAATGTACACAAAAACTCGTGCTGAAGGTTTCGGCCCTGAAGTTAAACGCCGTATAATGCTCGGTACTTATGCATTGTCTTCAGGTTATTATGATGCATATTACAAAAAAGCTCAACAGATGAGAGCACTGGTTACAAAAGATTTTGTTGAAGCATTCCAAAAAGTTGACGCGCTTATTTCGCCGACTTGTCCGAACACGGCATTTGAACTGGGTGCAAAAGCTTCCGATCCGTTGCAAATGTATTTGACGGATATTGCAACAATTTCAGCGAACCTTGCAGGTATTCCGGGTATGAGCATCCCTGCCGGTTTTGATAAATCAGGTATGCCTATAGGTTTGCAAATTCTTGCACCGCAGTTGAAAGAACGTGATTTGTTCAATGTCGCATATCAGTTTGAACAGTCACATGATTATTACAAAAAACTGGCAAATTTATAATGATGATAAAAAAGAGGCTTTCAAAAAGCCTCTTTTTTTTATGCTAATTTTCAGAGAGTTATTGCCGCGTTTTCGAATTCAATTAAAAGATTGATTACATAATTTGCAATGTGAGTTAATCTTTGAATATGGCTGAAGTTTCTGTAGTTATTCCTGTTTACAACGTAGAAAAGTATCTTTCATTCTGTCTGGACAGTGTGATAAATCAGACTTTTGAAGATATTGAGATAATCTGCGTGAATGACGGCTCAACGGATAAATCAGCATTTATACTTGGGCGGTATGCTGATTTTGATAACCGTATAAAAATTATAACAAGAGAAAACGGCGGGCTGTCAGCCGCAAGAAATACCGGACTGGATGCGGTTCAGGGAGATTATGTGTTGTTTGTTGATTCGGATGATTATGTATCTCCTCTTCTGGTCGAAAATACGCTTGAACTTTCCAAAAAATTCGGAGCTGATTATGTTTCATTTAACAATTTTGTGCTGACACAGAATCCTAAAAAGATATATCTGTCCTTTTGTGCAGTTGATAATTCATTAGAAAACAAGTTTCTTGAGGAAAAAAATCTTCCGCCTTCTATGCTTGCAGATATTCCGCTTACAGCCTGGAGCAAATTATATAAAACAAAACTTATTAAAGATAATAATATGAAATTTGTAGAAGGAATGCAATATGAGGACGGGCCATGGGGATACGAATATTTTTGTGTAAGCCGCAGTTTTGTATTTTCTAATCAATCTCTTTATTTTTATCGCGCGGCTCGTGACGGCTCAATTATGTTGAAAAAAGATTTGAGCGTTCTGGATGTATTGAAGAGTTTAAAATTGAGCGATGAGGTTATGAAAAAATACGGCAAATTTGATAAATATAAATCCGGTATCCTTAAACTTAATCTTGATTTGCTTATGTTTCACTATAACCGTCTGACGCCTGATATAAGAAAAATTTATTATAAAGAGGCAAAAGATTACATTACATCTTTTGTTTCAAACGGTGTTTTTGAATTAAAAGAAGCAAAACACAGAAATTATCTGAACCTGTTTTTGAACTGCGGGTATGAAGAGTTTGAAAAGGCGGTGGCTCATGCCTAAAATTTCTGTAATTGTACCCGTGTATAACGCCGGTTTATATATTGAAAAATGTTTGAAATCACTGCTTTTACAAACATACGAAAATCTTGAGATAATTTGTGTGGACGACGGTTCAAAAGATAATTCCCTTGATATTTTGAAAAAATATAAGGACATGGATGACCGTATAGTTATTATTGAAAAAGAAAACGGCGGTGCGTCGACTGCAAGAAACTGCGGATTAAAAGCAGCTACAGGTGATTATATTTCGTTTGTAGATGCCGATGACTGGGTGAATATAACCCTTTACGAAGTTTTTGCCGAATCCTGCAAAAAATCTACCGTTGATATTTGGACATTTAATATGGGCTTTTATGGTTTTAAAAATGGCGAAAGTAATAAAGCCGTGTTGAAGAACCCGATAAAGCTGGATTATTGGGATAAATGGAAGTCTGCTGATACTGTTTTAACATTTGATGACTGCAACAATCCGTTTTATACAGGCATGTCAGTGTGTAACAAAATTTACCGTACTGAATTTCTAAGGAAACATAATCTTGAATTTTACGAGGGGATTATTTTTGAAGATACGCTTTTTAATCTGCAGTCTCTTCTGAAATCAGAATCATTAAAGATAACTCCGGACATTTTTTACTGGTATAATCAGGCAAATGCTGAATCAGTTACAAAAACCTACGATGAAAAGGTTTTTGACGCTTTTATCATAATAGCAGAAATCCAAAAATGTCTCAGGGAGCTTCACCTGTCAGATATTTATAAATACGCGTTCTTTCAGTATAAATACGATTTTCTCGCAACTTTATATATGAAAACAAAGTTTAAATTGCTGAAGCGTTTCTATAAAAAAATGAAAGAATGCTGCGTAGTCCCTGCGGAAATAAAATCTATGGATTTGAAATTGTGCAGACATTTGAAAAACTACATAATTTTTGAGAAACTTCAGACCTGCGGCTGGCATGAATTTTATACTTTCTTAAAAAATAATACAGCTTAAAATTGATAAGTTAATATAAATTGAGGAGTTGCCAATCGGGGTTTTGCGTTTAAAATGTTATTATAATGAAAAAAGGTCTGCTGGTTATATTTTTAACAATTTTTGGAATGCTTCCCGTATATTCATATCAGGAAGACATATTGCAGAATATTTTTATAACAGATATTCCTGAACCTGCAGAAACTCCAAAAACTGCGGATGAAATTGAAACCCTTCGAGGTTATGCAGAATACGTAGACGGCGAAGAAGAACTTTATCTGACAGATGAAGATGGGATGTTTGTTTTGAATCTAAAAGAGCCGCAAAAAATTGATTCAGGTACGCTGCTTGATTCTTCAAATATTCAGTCGTCAACGGCTGTAAATCCGCTTCTATATTCAAAATTTGCAACGGAAGAATATAGGGTTAGTGATTATGATAAAAAGAGTACCGAAAAAGTAGGAAATTTTTTGTTTGGTACAGGTTACAGTTCAAGTATTTCAACAACACAGCTGGAGCGCGAAACTTCTTTGTTTACGCGTTATGAGTACAAAAATTTTGCACTCAATTCATCTTACAAAAAAACTCTCGGGACTACCGGCGGTATGTATTATGATAATATATATTTTACACCTGAATATAAACTCAATAAGTATTTTACAGTTAAAGACGAAATGTCCTATGATCCGGTGCGCAACAGAAGAAAAAATTCGTTCATCTTATCGGTAAATCCTCTTGCACATAAAGAAAATGACAGGATGAATTTTGAGGTAAAAGCCGGCCAGACTTATGATCAGGATAATTATCTAATCAGAACCCAGTTTGAATTTAATACGAAATTAAAATTGTAAAACTTTGCAAAGTTGATTGTATATAGCCCGAACTTAGATTATAATTCTAAGTATAAAGTATGAGGTATAAAAGTGTCTGAAGTTGAAAATAATAACGAACTGCAGGATGATTCGGTTCAAAAAGAAGAAAATTCTTCCGAAACCGGCAAACAAAACTGTCGTAAAACTAAATTTTATTATTCATTTTTAACCCTTGTACTGCTTTTTTGTATTGTGCAAATAGGTTTTGGCGCAGTATTGAATATCTCCAAGACAATTTCCAACACCACCAAGATAAAAACAATGGAAAATATTCTGGATAATGCTGAAGCCTATAACGGACATTTGAAACAGGAAATAAAAATGTTCTCAACCGACGATACTCTCGAAGGAATTGCGCGTAATAACCTTAAAATGGCAGGTGAAGACGAGGTTCTTGTTATTATTAATGAAGACAAAGAAGATGTATCGGCAAATACAAAAAATTCTAAAAATAAATCTAAACATAATGACACAAAAACTCATACGAATTAAATTTTAACGGAGCAGCTATGGCAGATAACGATGTATTGGAATATGTGAAACAGTCATTTGATTTGAAAGCAAAGGGGTTTTATAAGCAGGCAATAGAAATGCTTTATAAAGCTCTGGAAATCGAAAATGACAATAATGAACTTCTGTTCCAGCTCGGGGAATTATATTTTTTACTGAACAATTATCCGCGCGCCGTTCAATATATTGAAAAAATTTTGAATAATACTCCCGAACATATTGAAGCTTTAAAACTTATACAAAAAATTTATGTGCGTGAAAATAAATTTGAGGATGCAAAAGCAACTGCCGAAAAAATTTTCAGGATTAAGCCAAACAGCGATAATCTTGCTGATTTGATTGAAATTTCAGGACACTTAAACTCGCTGCCGGAGCTTGAAAAGTATTCAGATATTATCTCTTCGGATGACAGGGTCAAAATTGCACTTGCAAAAGCTTATTTTGAGAATTCCGATTATGAAAAGGCAAAAAATATTTTATCTTCCGTATCTGATAAAAACTCGGAGGACGTCAGAGTTCTGCTCGGAAAAATTTATTTCAATTCAAATGATTTGAACAATGCAAAGGAAATTTTCGATTCTTTCAATGCTAATACACAAAATGCGGAAGTCCTGAACTATAAAGGGCTGTTTGCAATTGAAGATATGAAGTTTATAGATGCCATAAAGTATTTTTCAAAAGCTGTAAGTTTGAATAATCAGAATGACAGATATATTTTTAATCTTGCAAACGCATATTTCTACAACGGCTGGTTTGAAGAATCCGCAAAAACTTATGTAAAAGCTATCTGTTTAAATCCTGAAAATATAGATTACAGATACGCACTTGCATATTTGTACTACGAAGAAAAATCATTTGATAAAGCAAGAAAAGAAATTGATGTTATTCTTGAAAAAAACAAAAAATATTCTCAAGCGGTAGTCCTTGATGCACTGTTAAAACTGGAAGATAAAAATTATCTTGGCGCGCAGAATGAATTGGAAACTAATTTATCTGAAAATCCTGCTGATAAATTTACACAAACTGCCTTGTCAAAAGTTTATCAGGCTCTCGGGTTATTTGAAAAAGCAAAAAAAGTTATGTCGGATTTGCTGCATGAAGAACCGGATAATCTTACATTCTTAGCTGAAATGTGCGGAATTTGCATCGGCTGCAAGGATTATGACGTAGCTCTCAGATATGCCGAAAAAATGAAATCCGTCAACGAAAACTATATTGAAGCTTATATTCTGGGTGCAAAAGCAGCCTTTGAAAAAAGAGATTTGGAGCTTGCAAAACAATATGCCCAGGAAGCTATTACACTTGATATGAACTGCGCTGCAGGTTATTACTATCTTGCTCTCGTAAGGTTTGAGGAGGCAGACTGCGAAGAAGCAATCGAATGTATGAAACGTGCTATTATGCATGATTTGAATAACCCTGTGTATTACGCTAAAATGAGCGAGATTTATAAAGTCAACGGCGATTTGCAAAGTGCCATTGATTACATAAAAGAGGCTGAAAGTATTGACAGTTCAACAGAATACAAAATAATGTACTCGGAACTTGTTTCTCTAAGCAGAAAAGCTAAAAAACTTAATAAAGTATAAAAATAATTTGCCCTCTGAAAAAATAAAATTATACTATTATTGTAGTAAATAAGATTGGGGATTAAACGAGAAGTATGAAATTAAAACACACGGTAAACAAATTAATTTTAACTGCGGCACTGGCGTTACTTGCTCTGCCATCACAGGCTCTGGATGAAAAAGATATAACTGTTCCTGATAATTATCCGGAAAAGTACACGGCAAAATATATTAAAATGATAGAGCCGGAATACAAAGTTGTTGGCAAGGATTATATTTTTTATGTTGCACTGGATATGTTAAAAGGTACAAATGGCGAATTTTCCCGCCACGCAATCCTTGGAAACAACCTGACGCAGCGTCCCGTAAAAATTGAGTTTAAGGATTTAGGGACAATCAATCCTGCTTATGCTGAATTTGACGCTCTTGGCTGGAAGAAAGGCAAAAATTTATATATTTTTATAAATCCGCGTCATAAAGATGCCCCTCCGGGAGCTCTTGCAGCATTACTGGCACACGAAGCTCTTCATCAGGATGAGTATAACTCTCTGGCTGAAGAAACTTATGCATGGACAATGGAAGCTGCCGTATGGTGCGAAATTGTTCAACAATATCCCGAGAGCGAAGAAATGCTGCATCCGCTTGTGACAAGAGAAAATACTCTTAAACGTTTATTTGAAAAAGGTTCATATTCAAACAAATACATAAAGAAAACTGTTTTTTCAAATGAAGGCTATAAAAATCTTCCTGCCACATCTCCGGGTTTTGAAGATTTGTAATTATTAATATTTATAACTACCTAAAAAGTGTATTGATTATAAAGATTCATTGATGTTAAATGGTAGTTATGAAGAGAAAGCAATTAATACTGTTTGTACTTACTGTCATAATTCTTGTCGGACTTAATAATTTTCTGATGAGGGTTAATAATAATCTTTTTGATGAAAAAGCACATGAGATGGTTAATCATGACAGAGTCTCTTCTCAAAAATTGTTTGACTCAACGTGGCAGATAATACGTGATAATTTTTATGATCCTACATTGAACCATCAGGCATGGTCAAAATGGAAAACACACTATCACGGCAAAATTAAAACCGAAGAAGATGCGAAAGTTGCTATTAATACCATGCTTGCAAGTCTGGATGACCCTTATTCCAAGTACATGTCAAAAGAAGAATACGCAGAACAAAACAGTTCAATAAATTCAAAAATCACCGGTATCGGCGTAAATATTGCCACAATATCGGGTAAAATAAAAATAATTAATGTGGTTGAAGGTACACCGGCACAGGCTGCAAATCTTCAGCCTGATGATATAATTCTTGAAATAAACGGACAGGATGTCAACGGACTTCCTCTTGCTGATGTAGCAAATCTCGTCAGAGGCCCTGAAAATACTTTTGTTGACCTGCTTATTATGAGGAATAAAGATAAGTTTAACAAACGTGTAATGCGAAAAGAAATTAAAATTAAGACGGTAAAGAGTTCTGTGGACAAGAATATCGGATATATTCAGATAACCTCCTTTATCGGTTCGACAACCCCGAATGAGTTTCTTGAAGCTTTAGAAAAAACAAAAAAAACAGACGGTCTGATTCTTGATTTGCGGGGCAATACTGGCGGTCTGTTGCCAAATGCAATTTTTATAGCGAATTTGTTTATTCCGGAAGGCAAACTGGTAAGTATTGTCGGCAGAAACGGATACAAATATGATATTCAGGCGCAGGATACCGATTTGGATATAAATAAACCGATGATAGTTCTTGTTGACGGCGGCAGCGCAAGTGCAAGCGAAATTCTTTCGGGTGCGTTGAAAGATTATAACAAAGCAAAACTTCTCGGGACAAAAACTTACGGCAAAGGAATGGTTCAAAAAATTTATCCTATGCCGAACGAAACAGGGCTTAACCTTACAATCGCCAAATACCTGACGCCTAACGGAACAGATATTAATAAAAAAGGTATCAATCCTGATATTGAAGTTAAATTCACAATTGACGATATCAAAAAAAATAACGATGTTCAGCTTAATACAGCAAAAGAAATTATGAACAGTATGTTGAGTAAGAAATAATTATCGGATTATTCATCTCTTTTTTTCATGAAAAAGTTTTTATTCTTCAAATCTTTTCTGTTAACAACGAGTCCGCAGTTTCTGCACGCAAGAACCTCTCCAGTGCTGTCAATCGGCATAAAAATATGCTCGCAGGCTTCGTAATCTTCCGGATATAAATTATCCTGCATGGGGTTGAAAGTATCCGCAGGAGCTTTTTTCTTTTTTCTTTGTAGAAATGTGTTGACGATAAGTTCTATAAAATACATATTTATAAATTAAAACCATGCGGGAGCAGGTCATTTAGTTTATAGACCTTCAATTCTCCGTTAACTTCAGTAATGACGTCAACACCTTCATCTGTTTGGAATTCATATATAACCTGTCTGCAGGCGCCGCACGGGAAACAATTATCACCATTTGGCGAATAAATTGCAATGGCTTTTATTTTTCTTTCACCGTTAGCAATCGCCGTACCTATGGCATTTCTCTCCGCACAAATAGTTAAACCGAAACTGGCGTTTTCAAAATTACAGCCGGTATATGAGTTCCCGTTTTCTGTCAGCACACAGGCACCTACCGCAAATTTAGAGTAAGGTATGTAGGCATTTTTTGATACCTCTTTTGCTCTGTCCATTAAATTTTGATAGTCCATAAATCGTTACCTCGTTTAATAAATTCTACATTAATTCATATTTTATATAATCATTCACCCGTATGAGAATTTAGTGTGGTATAATAAAATTATGAAATTATTAATAAAAATATTTTTATTTCTGGTGATGATGGTATTACCTCAGACAGCAAAGGCAATTACCTTTAATGTTGTTGTATTGCCTGTGGATGTTTTGAATGTTTGCACAAATTATTACTGTTTTCCTGAGGCCTCTGAGATTTTAGCCGATGATATTATAAAATATTTCAATAAAGATAATAAAGTTAAATCACCTGATTTGTACACATTGCGTGCAGGATTGTCGGCAAATATGGATTTGTACAATGTTACGGCATCTATTGTCAGAAAATATGACTATAACAATTCTATAGATTACGCAGGAATGAAAAAATTAGCACGCAGTTTTGATGCAAAATCTGTATTGTTAATTTCAAGTGTTGTGACTTCGAACAAAGGTTTGTCCAAAAGAAGTGTATGGGAAGTTCTGGAGATTGCAAGCGTATTTGATATAGAACAGCCGTTTACTCTGGATACTGATGCAGTGCTGATAGATACGGTTAATGATATTGTGATGTGGAGCGGCAGCTATTCAAGAATTCTGGGAGAAAAGTCAAAATTTACCGCAAGAAATGCTTCACAAGCAAATTCAAAACTGGATACATTAAGAATGTATTTTGAAGATATGGTAGCACAGGATATTGTGCAGAATGTAGTTTTAAGATTTTTCCCTAAAACAATTAACCCGTTGGAGCGCGCACAAAAGACTGACAAGAATGAAATCTATAAAAGCGGTTCAATGCTTCAGTTTGAGAAAAAATTGCCAAAACCTAAATCTGAAGAAAAGCAGGATGTTTCTCCTGAAGACGAGCTTGGTGAAATGATTTTCGGAATCTAAAAATCGTTATCGTTCGTTTGTTGTTGAAGAGATTCACCTTGAGGAACACCTTTAGGGTTTGTAATTGGACTTGCCGTTGTTGTCTGCGGAATTATTCGGTTTTCTTTAAAGCCTGTCGGGCCTTGATTAAAATTTTGGCCGGAATTTTGGATGTTACGCTCAATAGGTCTTTCTATTGCTTTATTTATTTGCGAATGTATGCCTGCCCCCTGTGAGGTTTCTGGTTGGGATTTGATGTTTTTTTGAACTTCTGTCTGGTCAGCAATTTTGTCGAGCTGCTGAAATCTGTCTTTTACATCTGTGTATGCCATAAGGGCAATTATTAATACTGAAAGTGCAATTAAACTTTTTTTCATTTGTCTTCTCCGTTTTTTTTATTATGTTATGCCCTTCAGCCGCTTATGAAAATATACAGTTGATTACTGCTCATATTAATTCTCTTATTGCATAAAGTAATATTCAATGCTAAAATATAAATTGTATATTAAGAGAAATGATGAGAGGAAAATATTATGGCAAGATTAGTCAGACCTACATGGGCAATCAGATGTGTTCAATCAGGATGCAAAACTTTGTTTGAAGTTGCGGAATTGGAAGACGGAAAGCAACAGGAAGTTGTATGTCCTGCTTGTGGTGAGCACTACGTTTATCCTATTTTGAAGGAAGATGAAAATAATCAGTAAGAATGTCTTCTCAGTTAAAAAATTTTAACGGTACTGATAAAAGATATAATCAATTCAGTGCGCATTTAAAGAATAAATTCGGCGTCAAGGTATACAAAATAACCCTTGATGCCGGTTTTTCGTGTCCGAATCGTGACGGAAAAATATCAACAGGCGGTTGTATATTTTGTGATGACAGCGGCAGTTTTTCACAGGCGCATTCAAAATTTCTGCAGATAGAAGAACAGGTTGAAACAGGTGTGGAAAATTTGAAAAAAAGATTTAAAGCCGAAAAATTCATGTCATATTTTCAGGCCTATACAAATACATACAAACCCGTAAATGAATTAGAACGAATTTACAACGCATCTTTAAAGCATCCTGATATCGTAGGTTTATCAATAGGAACTCGTCCGGATTGCGTGGACGAAGACAAATTAAAATTGATATCAGGGTATAAAGATGATTATTATACGTGGATTGAATACGGTCTGCAATCCATACACGACAAAACTTTACGCCGTATTAACCGCGGACATGATTTCGACTGTTTTTTGAAAGCTTATGAAAAAACTAAAGAGTACGGCATAAATGTTTGCGTTCATGTTATTTTCGGATTGTGGGAAACTCATGACGAAATTATGCAGACAGCCAGAAAACTTGCGGAATTAGGCGTTGATGGCGTAAAAATTCACATGCTGTGTGCATTGAAAGATACAAAACTTGCTAAAATATATGAAAACGGCGGAATTGATTTTATGAGTGAAGATGAATACGTAAATACCTGCTGTGATTTTCTGGAATATTTGCCTGAAACTACTACTATACACAGGTTAGCCGGAAACGGTTTTCGCGAAACTCTTATCGCACCTCAATGGCTCGGCGCAAAGTTTGACTGCCTGAATAAAATCGACAGAGAATTTATTAAGAGAAATTCATATCAGGGATTAAAATTTTGTAAATAACCTTTACAAAATTTGACAAGTATGTGATAATTAACTTGTCAAAGGTTAGTTTGTAACAAAACCTTAACAAATTTATCTATAGGTAGCAAAAAAAAATGTTTTCGTGTATTAATGTGTATGCATAAACAAAAATTGGAGTCCAAAAAATGTTAACAATCCAACCAAAAGTTACAAATTTTAATTCACTTAATTCAACCCCTGCATTCGGTCACAGAGAAAACCCAAGATATAATGACATTGCTGAAGACGTTGATTTTGTTGAAGTTTCAGGTAACGAACCTGATGAAGATGAAGTCGAAGCAAAAAGCACAAGAGCTTTCTGGGAACAACAAAAAAGACAATTTGATGAAGCTGCAAATGATATAGCTCTTCCGCAACCTGTGAGAAAAGGTGCTAAAATATTTGCAATTGTTTCAGAAGCTGCAATTGACGCAATCGCGGTATTTTGTACCGGTAAAATGGTAATCGGCGGTGCTCAAAAAGCTTTGAAATCACCAAAAGTTCAAAATGTTTTAACAGGCGGCGAACATGTACGCGGTGCAATGCATACTGTAGCATCAGGCATTTCCAACGGGTTAAATACCTTAGGTCGTAGAATTGCTAAAACAGACGCATATAAAGCAGTTGTAAATGCATTTGAGACTAATAAATTCTTGAAACCTGTTGCAGAGTTCAGCAAAGCTGTTGCAGGTGTTGTTTCAGAAAAATCTGCAGCATTGAGTAAAACAGTCGGTTCTATAACCGCAAAACAAGTTAACAATGCAGTGTCCGGCACAATTGCTACAGGCGCAGGTGTTGCCGGTGCTATTGATGAAACCGATAAATATATTAAATCTCAAAGACAAGAAGAAATTCAGGAGGCAGCATAATGGTATCAGTTGCTCCTGTAAGTTTTGGTCAAAGCTTTGAAGGCTCTGCAAATCGTTCAGAACGCAGAGAAAAAGTAGAAGACGCAACCGCAAAAACCGGTGCTGCAGTTGCCGGCGGTGCTGCGGTTAAGAAGAGTGTGTGGAAACACTTTAATTCTTCTTCCAAAATCGGACAATTGTCTCAAGAAGCACAAACTGCAATCAGAACAACAGCACAGGTTACCGATAAAGCTAATACATTATTTGGTGCTTTCAAAAATAATGTAACAAGATTCAAAAATATTGCACTTGATTTTGCTGCAGGCTTTAAGTCAGCACCTGTAATTAAAAATGTTCTGGAAAGCAGATTATACAAACGCATGGCAGGCGGTTTCGGCTACGTAATGGCAGGTTTTGTATTCCTGAGCGGTGTATTAAAAGCTGGTTCCGTTTATGCGGAAAAAGCTTCAAACTTATCAAATGCGGAATAAATTTTAAGAATATTGAGAATAAAATAAAATCGTGCTAAACTTCGGTTATGCACGATTTTGTTTTTAAAGAAATTATTGACGCTGATATTAAATCAGAGCTTTCAACAATAGGTTTTGATTCATCTTATATACACAAGGCTTGCGAAAAATTTGCATATAAAAACATAAAAGTTTTCAATCTTTCAATCGCGCAGGCAAATATTTTAAAGCAGACGGCATTGACTGTCGGCGCAGATTGCGCAACGCACCGCGAAACTATTACGGGGCGTGTGGAAAATACTGATTGTATATTATGCGGAAGTGTTTCTCAGATTAAAAAAATTGCGGAAAAACTTAAATTTCAGCCGTTCGGGTTAAAGGTGCTCGGGTATCAGCTTACGGAATACGTTTCGGATTCCGGCGGAATTATGACACCGAAAATTGTCGGGATTTTGAATGTTACTCCGGATTCTTTTTCTGACGGCGGTTTGTATAATGATTTTGAAAACGCAAAGGAGCATCTTTTACGGATGATAGAAGACGGGGCGGATATTATAGATATCGGTGCAGAATCCACAAGACCGCATTCTAATCCTGTAAACGAAGATGAACAATTAAAGAAACTTCTTCCGATAGTTGAATTTGCAAAAGATAAAATTATTTTGAGCATAGATACACGCAGCGCCAAAGTTGCGGAAGAATGCATTAAAGCAGGCGCGCGGATTATAAATGATGTTTCGGGACTTGAATATGATGCAAGGATGTCGGAAGTTATTGCAAAATATGATGTTCAGGTTGTAATTCAGCATCATTCCGGAGATACTGATTCTATGGCTGAAAACCACGTAAAAACTAATCTTGCAGATGAAATATTTCTTTCACTGAAACAAAAAATTGATAAGGCGATTAGAGCAGGAATCGGGCCTGAAAATATAATTGTTGACCCCGGAATAGGTTTTGGCAAGACTGGGGCACAAAACTTTGAGTTAATTAAACGTGTCGGAGAACTTCAGTCTCTCGGATGTCTTGTGATGCTAGGAGTTTCTCGCAAAAGTTTTTTAGATATGCCTGATAAGGACAATGACTACAAAGATATTTTTACGGTTGTATTGAATGCTCTTGCTCTGGAACGCGGTGTGGATTATCTGCGTGTCCATAACGTTAAACTTCACAGAGAACTGCTTAATCTTATGAGCAAATTTAATGCCGTAAATTGACGGTCGCAAGATTATAATTAAAATCTTGATGTTTTTCTTCTGCATTTTTATTTGCAGTCATTATACGCAGGGAAAAGGAAATATAATTTTCGGAAAAAATTTTATTCTCTCTGTTTTCAAGTTTTGCTGTTTACAAACCTCTATTCACTTTTTTATGTTCATGATAAAATAAACGTAAAAATAAGAGTTTTTTAAGGAGAAGCTATGGAAAATTTGAGAGATAAATATGAAGTTGTTATAGGTTTGGAAGTTCACGCACAGTTGAAAACAAAATCCAAAATCTTTGCTCCGGACGGAACAGAATTCGGTAAAGAACCTAATACACAGACAAGCCCTATTACATTAGGAATGCCGGGGGTTTTGCCTGTTTTGAATAAGGAAGCAGTTAATATGGGTATCCTGACAGGTCTTGCTTTGAATTGTGAAATTCCTGAACGCTGCAAATTTGACAGAAAACAGTATTTTTATCCTGATCTTCCGAAAGGATATCAAATCTCTCAATATGATGAACCGATTTGTGTAAACGGTTATCTTGATATTAAGGGTAAAAGAATCGGTATTACCCGCGCACATTTGGAAGAAGATGCAGGTAAACTTGTTCACGCTGGTGCTGACGGACTTGCAGGTTCAAGCTATTCTCTGGTTGACCTTAACCGTGCAGGAACTCCTCTTCTGGAAATCGTTTCCGAACCTGATATGAGAAGTTCCGATGAAGCAAGAGCTTATATGGAAGAATTGAGAAACATTGTCCGCTATATCGGCGTCTGCGATGGTAACCTTGAAGAAGGTTCAATGAGATGCGACGCTAATATTTCTATCATGCCTAAAGGTTCAAAAGAATTCGGTACACGTGCGGAAATCAAAAACGTAAACAGTTTCTCTGCTCTCCAACGTGCTATTGAATATGAAATTGACAGACAAATAGAAATTGTTGAAGAAGGCGGAAAAGTTGTTCAGGAAACAAGATTGTGGGATGATAACAGCCGCGAAACTCGTTCAATGAGAGGTAAAGAGGATGCTCACGATTACCGTTACTTCCCTGAACCTGACCTGATGCCGCTTCAAATTTCACGCGAATGGGTTCAGGAAATCAGAGACAGAATGCCTGAACTTCCGGCTCAAAAACGTGCAAGATATCAAAGTATCGGTTTGAGCGAATATGACGCAAATGTTATTGTTGAACAAATGGGGCTGGCTCTTTTCTTCGATAAAGTTCTTGAGCTCGGCGGAAATGCTAAAATTGCTGTAAACTTTATCATGGGCGAAATTGCTGCTTATCTTAAAGAAGAACATATTGAAATTACCGATACTAAATTGACTCCTGAAAACCTCGTCGAACTTATCGGGTTGATTGAAAAAGGTACAATTTCAAATAATATCGGTAAACAAATTATTATTGATATGATGAAAGACGGTACAATGGCTTCTGAAATCGTTGAAAAACGCGGATTAAGCCAAATCAGCGATGAAAGTGCTATCAAAGCAATTGTACAAAAAGTTGTTGATGCTAACCCTGAACAGGTTGCTTCTTACAAAGCTGGTAAAGTACAACTTCTGGGCTTCTTCGTCGGTCAGGTTATGAAGGAAACTAAAGGCAGAGCTAACCCGAAAACTGTTAATGAATTATTGAAGGAAATACTTGGCTAATGTTTAAAAATTCTAATCAAAAATCAAGCATGGAATGCGAAATTTTCGAACAGCCGGAAATTTTGAGTAATATTTTGAATACATATGTAAGCGGCGAGGAGATTAAAATAACTCTTCCTGAAAATATTAACAAAGTTGTTCTTGTTGCCAGCGGTTCATCTTATAATTGCGCAAGATTTGCTGCTGACCTTTTCGGCAATGTAGCACAGATTGAAGCCAGAGCAATTTATTCAAGTGAATTTCTCCTGAAATCTGCTGTTCCTCATGCGGAAGATATTTTGTATGTATTTATTACTCAATCTGGTGAGACTTCTGATACGAATAAAGCACTGAATAAGGCTAAACAATTCGGTGTTCAAACACTTTGCGTTACCAATAAAAAAGATTCAACTATCTGGCAGGCATCTGATTTTAAAATAGACTGTATGGCCGGTGAAGAAAAAAGTATTGCTGCTACTAAATCTCTCAGCGCGCAGATGCTTTGTCTGGGTCTTATTATTTTGAAATATGCAAAATTTAAAGGTATTGATATAACAAATCACTTAAAAAATTTGTCGTCATTGCCTGAGGTTCTGGAAAATACTCTTGAGCATAAAGATTGCCTGTCTGAAATGGCTGCTTTCCTTTCAAAATTTCAGAATATAATCGTTGCGGCTGACGGGATTTCTTATGCAATAGCGCGTGAAGCTTGTTTGAAAATTAAGGAAACTTCTTACATTAATATTTCATCAAGCATCCTCGGCGAATTTATGCACGGTCATGTGGCTGTTTTGAATAACAAGGCTGCATTATTGTATATTTCTGTCGATGATATGAGTTATACTGCAATCAAAAATTTGAATAAAATTATTGAAGAGTACGATACTCCTATTTGTGTAATCGGCCAGTCAAATTCTCAGGTTGAAACAAAGTTTGTTGTTGAAGTAAATTATGAGAGTGAACTTGTTAAAAGTTTTGCTTGCATTGTTCTAATTCAACTGCTGGCACTTGAAATTGCATATAAGCTTAAACGTAACGTTGACAAACCGCACGGTTTGAACAAGGTTGTACAGTAGTGGCAGAATTTATAAAACTAATTACAGAAAATGATATTTGGAAATGTGCTGCAGAATTTATGAAAAAATTTTGGGTTGTCCTTTTAGTTTTCATAATAGCTCTTTCTGTCCGAGTTTTCTATATTAATCAAAAGTCAGGTTTGCATATTGATGAATCTTTGTCATACATTATTTCTTCAAGAAATACTAATGCGTTAGCTTCAAAATTTTTTAGTAGCAATAAGTCTTATACTGGTGACGAAATTTTACAAATTACAATCGGAAATCCCCGGTCTTTTAAAGATGTGGTAAAAGATATTGCAGCGATGTATATTGATAACAAAGATCACTCATGGACTAATTTGTATTATTCCGCACTAAGACTAACTTCTGCTTTTACAGAAGATTATTCGCTTAAAAGTTTGATTGCACGCGGCTGCTCATTAAATTTGATATTTTTCACTTTGTCTTTTTTCTATTTTTTCAAGTTACTTCAGATATTGTTTAAAGGTGAAGATAAAAATATATACATACCGTTTGCATTGTTTGTTGCTTATATGAATACAGGTTCAATTACAAATACTGTTTTTATCCGTTCATATCAACTGCAGGAAGCTATGCTTGTCATATTGACTTATATATTTGCGCGTTTTTACACTGATATTACTGCTGGCAAATTTCATCTTCCTGCGAAGAAATTTTTTATAACTGCATTTGTAATGTCATTGGTTTCACTGTCAGGGTATTTCTGTTTAATTTATGAAGTGTTGTTAGGTTCTGTTCTGGTTTATTTATGTATAAGAAAAAAATATTTTGAAGATGCGAAAACGTTGGTTGCATTATTTGTCGCAAATATTATCTTTGCAAACTTATTGTATCTGGGATTTAGATTCGGCTTTGGCTCGTCAAGGGCTATAGCAATTTATAAAATTGGTAGCGGGCTATTTGCTAATTTGAAAATGTCAGCATTGCAGTTTGTTATTATTTTGCAAAAATTTTTGTTTTATCCGGCAATTATAATTTTAACATTTATTTCTGCTTTCCGGTTGAAGAAACAAGATACAAATTATCTATTGTTAACTATTTCCCTCTGTACCTTGGTTTGGAGTGCGGTTGTAATGGTGCTTGCGCCTTATAAAGTTGTGAGATACATTATGGCAGGATTTCCGTTGCTGTCTTTGATAATTCCGTACCTTACTCAAAGAGCTAACTTTAAATTATCTTATTTATTTGTGTTTTTATATTTATCGTACTCAATGTTTCCGTTAATGAATATTCCGGATATTCAACCAAAATTACTGAAGAAAATTATTTTTGCATCAAAAATAGAAAATCTATATAAAAATAACGATAAATATTTTGTATTTCGTTATAAACCTGAGATGCCTGTTTTTATAAGTGAAGGTGATTGTTGGACTACTGCAATATTGTACCCTTATTTAAATCCGCATCAAAATTATAAATTTGTTGATTTTTCATTTTTAGAACAAAAATTATATCCCAAAAACTGCTTTATAATTTATCCGCATGATAAATTTTTACCGCAAGAAGATACTTTACATAAGTTATACTGCGGCGGATATTATAAATGTTTTGAAATAACGGATTAATCGTTAGTTGTTTCAGATGCTTTGTCAGCTTTAGCTTTTCTTGCATTATTTATTATTGCATCAGGAATTGCTCCGATAGCTCTGCCAGCTAGTGTTACCGCTGCAACGCCTGCCGCAAGCAGAGCGTATGTTGCTGCAACAGCTTTGTTGCCTTTGAAAAATTTTGCTCCGGTGAGTGCTGCACCTAACTGTATAAAACCTGAAGATGCTAATACTGTTCCCCCGACTAAACCTGCTGCAGTTCCTATTCTCTTTCCTGTATTTGTTTTTTCGTATGTATTACCTTTTTTAGTTTGAACTAATTTTCCACTAAAAGAAACTCGGTTTACTTCCATGGGGGTATCCTTTCTACTTCTACCAGTAAATATATTAAGGCGCAAAAATAGATTTTTTTGTCTATTATTTTGAAAAAGATTTACAAAATTTTACATTTAAAATTGATGTAAAAATCTTTCGTCATTATTGAAGAAAAGTCGGATGTCATCTATTGCATATTTAAGCATAGCCAGTCTTTCAACACCCATACCGAATGCAAAGCCTGTATAAATTTCAGGATCTATGCCGACGCCTCTTAATACATTCGGGTCAACCATGCCGCAGCCGAGAATTTCAAGCCAGCCTGTTCCTGAACAAGTTCTGCAGCCTTTACCTTCGCACATAATACATTGAACATCAACTTCCGCAGAAGGTTCTGTGAACGGGAAGAAACTGTTTCTGAAACGTGTAGGGCGGCTTGCACCGAAATATATTCTTATAAATTCGTTCAATACACCTTTCAAATCTCCGAATGTAATATCTTTATCTACATACAATCCTTCAATCTGGTGGAAGAAATTGTTCTTTCTTGCGTTGATGTTTTCGTTACGATAAACTCTTCCCGGTGCAATAATTCTGATTGGCGGTTTTTGTTCTTCCATAACGTGGATTTGAGCGCCTGATGTCTGGCTTCTCAATACAACATTCGGTGCAAGTGTTGTGTAGAATGTGTCTTGGACATCTCTTGCAGGGTGGTCTTTCGGTACATTCAGCATATCGAAGTTGAAGTATTCGGTTTCAACTTCAGGCGAATTTCTGTCAGGTGCAACCGAAAATCCCAAACTTTGGAATATTGAAACAATTTCGTTTGTTGTTGAAGTTAACGGATGGACTTTGCCTGTTGGAACATATTTCCCAGGAAGGGTTATGTCAATTCGTTCTTTTTGTAATTTTTCATTGAGTTCTTTTTGATAAAACTCATCGTATTTTGCTTTTAAAGATGCTTCCAGTTTTTGTGTAATTTCATTGGCAAGCGAGCCTACAATTCTTTTATCTTCATCAGATAAATTTTTGAGGTTCTTTTTGATTTCGTTAAATTCACCTTTGCGGCTGAGATATTTACCTCTTATTTCTTCTATATCGTTGATTGAAGAAGCTTTTGCCAAATCTTCGTTTGCGTTTTTGAAAATTGTTTCAAGTTGTTGTTTCATATTTCCCTCTATTTACATAAACTGGTTGTAATTTTTTTCGTGTCCTATTGTTGATGAAGGTCCGTGTCCCGGATAGACTTCTATATTTTCGTCAAGGTTGAACAGAGTGCCTTTTATGCTGTTGAGGAGTGTTTTAAAATTCCCGCCGTATAGGTCTGTTCTTCCTACACTTTCTCTAAATAAAGTATCCCCCGAAAATAATTTGCCGTCAACAAGGTAGCAAACTCCGCCTTCAGAGTGTCCTGGGGTATAAATTACTTTTATTTTTGTATCTCCGAACGGAAGCTCCTGTCCGTCTTCAACAAGTTCATCGTATTCAGGCACGTCAACTTCCGTATTCATCCCGAACATTGCCATTATCTGGTTAATATTGTCAAGCATAAAAACATCGCCTTTATTGATATAAACTTTAGCACCTGTTTCTTTTTTCATCTCATTAACGCCCAGTACGTGGTCAAAGTGTCCGTGTGTCAGAAGAATGTATTTAACATTTGCTTTGAGATTATTTATATCATCAAGAATTGCCTGTTCTTTACCGGAACAGTCAATTAAGACAGCATCTTTTGTATCTTCATCAACCAGAAGATAATTATTTGCCTCTATAGGCCCTACTGTGTATTGTTTTAAAATCATAAAATTACTTCCTTACGAGTGTAAAAATGTCTTTACACATTTTAAATTCTTTTTCAGCACTGCTGAGCGGGAGCATATTTGGCCCGTCGCAGAGTGCGCAGTCAGGATTCGGGTGAATTTCGAAAAATAAAGCATCCGCGCCTGCTGCCATTGCCGCTCTTGCCAGTGTCGGGACAAATCTTCTGTCACCTCCGGAGGAGCTGCCGTTTGCACCCGGAAGCTGCACGCTGTGGGTTGCGTCAAACACAACAGGGCAGTTAAAACTTTTCATAATCGGGATTGCTCTGTAATCCACAACCAGATTATTATACCCGAAGGTTACACCTCTGTCTGTCACGAGAATATTTAAATTCCCGCTGTCTTCAACTTTTTTTATCAAACCTTTCATTTGTTCCGGTGCAAGAAATTGTCCTTTTTTGATATTAACAATTTTGCCTGTTTTAGCGGCTGCAACCAGTAAATCAGTCTGTCTGCAAAGAAACGCGGGAATTTGTATTATATCTGCAACTTCGCCTGCAGGAGCAGCTTGCTCTGGTGTATGAATGTCCGTTACTATCGGAACATTGTATTTCTCTTTTATTTCCGCAAGAATTTTTAATCCTTTTTCAAGCCCCGGACCTCTGTAGTTTTCAAGTGAAGAGCGGTTCGCTTTATCAAAAGATGATTTAAAAACAAAATTTATATCTAATTTTGTTGTAATTTCTTTCAGGGTGCTTGCGGTTTCTTCCATAATATCCATATCTTCTATCACACATGGACCGGCAAGTATTGTTAATTTATCCCCGCCTATTGTAAAATTTTTTAATTTTATTTCTCTCATAATTTTTATTATATTAAAAATATAAAGTAATTACAAATTTATGCTGTCTTATTCCTCAATTAATTGGTATAGAGTAGGCGCTTCCTGAACGCTTACGTTGTTTTGCGGCACGCGTAAGACTTTTGCGCGGACTGTTCTGTTTGCATAAGTAATTTCTATTACATCACCTTCCTTTATTTGTTTGGAAGGTTTTGCGCTCTGCCCGTTGACGTTTACTCTTCCCATATCGGAAACTTCATTTGCAACAGTTCTTCTTTTTATTAATCTGGAAACTTTTAAAAATTTGTCTAATCTCACGTTTCAGCCCTTTTTTTATTAGTGTAACACAGTTAAATAATTTATGATATAATAATTTTGTTAATTTATAAATTTGGAGCTTTATTAAAGAATGAAAAAAATTACAATTCTTTTTGTTTCGCTGATAATTTTTACTTGTTTGACAATATTTTCGAACGCTGTTCAGGCCAAGGAAATACGTTTTGTTCAAGTAACGGACACTCACTTTTCTCCGGAAAATCCGTATTCTAAAAAAGTTCTTCAATCTGCTGTTGAAGATATCAATAATCTTAACAATGTTTCTTTTGTTGTTTTTACAGGCGATAATATCGACAAGCAAAATCCGGATTATTTGAAAGATTTTGTTAAGATTGTGAACAAGCTTAAACCAAGATACTATCTTGTTATTGGAAATCATGATGTGTTTCGAAATAACGGGCTTTCCAAAAAACAATATCTTGATACCGTAAGAAATTATAACTTTTTCTATCCTATAAATGCAAGAAAACCTAATTATGTGTTCAAGAAAAACGGTTATGTATTTATTGTAGTTGACGGCGCAAAAGAAATTATCCCGAACAATAACGGTTATTACAGAAAAGATACACTAGCATGGCTGGACAGAAAACTTACAAAATATAATAAATATCCTGTAGTTATATTACAGCACTTCCCTATAGTTCCGCCTAAAGATATTAAATCCCACAGAACCTATCAGGCTGAAGAGTATCTGGCTATGCTCGGTAAACATCATAATGTTATTGCTGTTATTGCAGGACATTACCATATTAACGGAGAAATTATGCAGGATGGAGTTTATCACATAACTTCTCCTACACTTTTGAACAATCCGCATCAGTATAAAATTATTGATATTTCTACGGTAAAAGGATTCTCTTCTATGATTTATACACAGTTGAAAGAGGTAGAAGTTAATTCTGAGTTATAATAATCTTGATTTATTTATAAAATAATATTATAATTACAAAATAAAAGAGCTTATAATTTTTAAAGGATAAAAAAAGACATAATGGATGACTCGGCAAATACAATATTTAACTTGTTTGTGATAGCGTTTTTGTTATTTTCAAACGGATTTTTTGTCGCCTCAGAATTTGCAATGGTTAAGGTCAGAAAGACCAGAATTGAGCAGCTTGTAAATGAAGGTAATTACAATGCTAAAATTGCTCTTGAGGCTTTGAAAGATTTGGATAAATTTATAGCTGCCGTACAACTCGGTGTAACAATATCCAGTATCGGCTTAGGTTGGGTTGGTGAAGGTACTCTTGCTCATATTATCGAACCTGTATTTTCATTTATTCCGGGGGTCGGACAGGATATCGCGACACATACGCTTTCGGTATCGATTGCATTTGCTCTGATTACGCTTTTGCACGTTGTGATAGGCGAATTAATCCCGAAATCTATTGCGCTTGAATTCACCGAAAAAACAACGCTTATTATTGCAAAGCCGATGCAGATTATTACATTTGTGTTTAACCCGTTTATATGGGTTTTGAACGGGTTTGGCAACTGGCTGCTTAAACTTTTCCACATCCCGCACTCACACAGAGGTTCTCTGGTGCATTCAACAGAAGAACTTGATATGCTTGTTAACGCAAGTTATGACGGCGGTGTGCTTAACGAAACCGAAAAAGATATTCTGCACAATGCATTCAAATTCTCGGATTTAACCGCAAAACAGGTTATGATTCCGAGAACAGATATGGTTTGTATTTCTATTGATGCATCAATAGAAGAACTAAATAAGCTTGCTGCGGAAAATCAATATACAAGATATCCTGTATATGAAGATGATATCGACCATATAACAGGTCTGGTGCATGTTAAGGATTTGTATTCACTCGCTTTGAGAAATGAAGAACGTCCGATAAGCCAAATACAAAGAGAAATTCTGCTGGTTCCGGAAACAATGACAATGGATAATTTGATTTTGGAATTCAAAAAACGCAAAGGTCAAATGGCTATTGTTATTGATGAATTCGGCGGAACTTCAGGCCTTATTACTCTTGAAGACGTTATGGAAGAAATATTCGGTGATGTTCAGGATGAGTTTGACGAGGAAGAAGAAGAAGAAGATATAAAAGAAATTGCACCTGATGTTTATGAAGCTAATGCAATGATGAGAATTGACGAAATCGCAGAATTCTTTAATCTTGATGAAAAGGATTTTGATGATGAGGATGTTGATACAATAGGAGGGCTTGTGGTTAAGCAGCTTGGCAGACTTGCTGAAGTTAATGACAGTGCTTCTTTAAACGGATTGAATTTCATTGTAAAAGAAATCGATGGTGCAAGAATTACAAAATTAATTATTAAAAGAGAACAACCGCCTGAAGAGGAAAAGGAAGAGGCTCAAGATAACAATAATTAATTTGTTTTCAAAAATATTTTATAACCCCTCTGTTTTTAAAACAGAGGGGTTATTTATTTGAAAATATGGAAATCAAAAGTTTTCTTCAGTGAATATTGAACCGTCAGGGAGGTATTCCTTTTTATTGTTAGGATATTCTTCTGATCTCAGCTGTCCTGTCGGATAAAAAGTCTTTTTGAATGTTCTCTTGTCCCATCTTCCGCTAGTATCTCTGCATTCTATAGATTTTGGAGTTTTTCCGTCAGGATAATAAACTACATTGTATTGGATAAATTCACGATCTCTGTCGCTTCTGCTGTATTTCTTCCCATTTTTTATCTCATAGTAGTCTGACTTTCTATGTATTGTAAGTATATTGTCGGGGTCATCAAGATTTATTTCAGGTATTCTGGTGGTTGATATGTTTATAGAAGGTACTTTTACTAGTCCGAACAATTGTTTTGTTTTAATATTTCCTTTGTCATCATATTCAATATGCATTAAAGTTTCTTGATAATCAGGGTTCAGCTCGTGAATATAACTATAGAATTCTTTAATATTATGTTCTTTTAAATTGCTATTTTCATCATAAATTTTTTCATCACTTATATAGTGATAAAGTATACTTGTTTTATTACCTTTCGGAGGTGCATTAAAGTCAGGTAGTTTTTTGATTTCTTTAATGCGTTTTAGTTGACCGTTATTAAAATATTCATATTCTTTTTCTTCAGTACAGAAATTAAAGTCGTTCACCATTTCACGTTCTGTTTTTTGTTTTATAGTGGTATCGGGGTTCAGTGTAAATTCGGTTTCTTTAGTTCCGTCGATTATTCCATATTTTATTAATTTACCGGTACTGTCATGTGTTGTATGAATTTGGGACTTTCCTAAATCGAAAAATACTCCGGAAGAATTATCTTTAGGGTAGTATTGGACTTTAATATTGTTTCCTGCATCAAGAAGTTTATATTGTGGCTTGTTTTGAATTGTTTTAATTACAGCTTGTTTGCCTGTATTAGTCTCCTCCAATACAAAAGTTGCAATAGGGGGGCATCTGTAGAATTGATCCTCAATAGGAGTAACTTTATAGTCTATAATATCAGAGTATAATGCATTTAAATGAGTTTTCAGTATATTGTTTGCAGTTTGACTTATTTGACTGTATAACAATTTATCCAGTGCTGATTTAATATCTTGTATTCTGTTTTGGGAACTGATATTTGCATTATCTTTTATTAATATGTTATCACCGTCAAAAATTATTTTTTGTTTTTGCTTATCTTTATCATTAATATTCAACTCGTAATAAACTTTATTGCCTCTGGAAACTCTGTTGAGCGTTGTATCACAGTCAGGGATTTCTGATGCTGAAATCGAGTGGTGGTAATCTAAAAAGTTTAAGTTGTCGAGTTTCATTTGTAGTGGAGTATTACTTGCATTCAATATAAAGTTTGAAAGTTGTTTTTTTATAATATTTTCTTCTTTTTCAGCAGTTTTATCTAAAATTTCTTTCAAAGTATCAAACTGATAGAGACTTGTTTCAGGCAGATTATCCATGCTTATATCTTGTCCGCGGAAACTTACTGTATCATTTAATGGTTTTATTAGATGTACTGTTTCAGTCTTTTTATGTGTCGTATATGGCGTTTTTCCTATTCTATATGGTAATACTTTAATTTCCATTTGTATCCTTCCTGTTTAGATTAATATTTTTTTATTATAAATTGACTGATAAAAAACTTTTGCTACTTTGTGAACTTTTATTACGGCAAATCCATTCTGTTGCAGTTTCGGCAAGTGTTTGAACAAGCATGCTCCACCCTTATACATCATCTTGAGTATATTAGAAGTTTTTCCTCTTTTTAAATGATGTTAGTCACCGTATATTGTATAGAATAATAATAGGTTATTGATTTGGACAATATTTGGGTAGATTAATGGATCAGAATTTTGATTTTACATCTTACAACAATATTAAAAGGCTTTCTGCAGAAGAATTAGCCGAGTTATGGCAGCAGTATTTTGCGGATAAAAATAACAAAACTGTAAGAGATACTCTTATTGTTCAATATATTTATTTAATACGGTATGTTGTCGGTCGGGTAAAAGTCAGCCTTCCTGCAACTATATCTATTGAAGATATAGCAGGATATGGTGTTGAAGGGCTTATAAATGCTGTAGAAAGATACTCGCCGCAAAAAAATACAAGATTTGAAACTTATGCTCTTATAAGAATCCGCGGTACAATTCTTGATAAAATTCGTTCACAGGATTTTCTTCCAAGAAGTGTCAGAAAAAAAATTAAAGATATAAAAGATGCTCAGGAAACTTTGAAACAAGAATTGGGAAGAACTCCTACAACTACTGAAGTCGCTCAATATCTTGATATGGATGTTGAAAAAGTTAATCAACTTTTATCTGAAGATACCACCATGACTTCAATATATGATAAACGCGGCAATGCTGATGACAGTGTTGAAATTATCGATACTATTCAAGACACCAATAAACTTACTCCTTATGAAGAAGCTGAAGAAAAGAATATAAAATCAGAACTTGAACGTGCATTGAAAAGATTGCCGGAGCGTGAAAGAATTATAATGGTGCTCTATTATCAGGAAAATATGACGCTTAAAGAAATCGGTGCTACCATTAATATGTCAGAATCCCGTGTCTGTCAGCTCCACGCACAAGGTATTATGAAACTTAAAAACATTCTCAGCGAGACAAGAAGTTCCCGTCTTCGTCAAAGTATTATTGCCTAGTATTTTTTCCGTAATCCAGAAATACAAAGTCTATTCTGCTGTTTATATTCATTTTTTCGTCAACATTGTCAACGGACGGCATGTATTCTCCAAACCCCAGTGAAAACAACCGGTCTGCATCTATCCCTCCGTATAAAATAAAATATTTAACGACGTTATCGGCTCTCAGTAGTGAAAGCTCCCAGTCGGATTTGTAAGGCCGGTTTTCAAAGGAGTTTTTTTCGCTGTGGCCTTCTATAACGCATCTGCTTCCGATGTGTTTTAAAACCTGTAGTATGTCATTTAAAACGGGGATGCCGGACTGTTTTAATTTTGAACTGCCTTTATTAAACAGATATTTTTCATCAATACTAACAATCAGACCGCGCGGCACTCTTGTAAACGTCATTATATCCGCATGTTTTGCGTTAGTTTTGAGAAATTCTTCAATGCTTACGGAATTTTCAGTGTAGTTTTTTTCGATGGTTATTGTACGCATATCAGCATATATCGGCGCACAGGTGCATACAAAAATTAACAAAAAAACTTTAGTCAAATTCCTCAACTTATGCACCTCAAATTTGATAATCCTTGAGATTATTATTTATCAGTCTTAAGAAATAGACATTACCTGACAAGTTAAGGTTTTAAAATCGACAATACATATTTATCGTTGAAA
The DNA here is from genome assembly GCA_944324235.1 of Candidatus Gastranaerophilales bacterium. GTDB lineage: Bacteria > Cyanobacteriota > Vampirovibrionia > Gastranaerophilales > Gastranaerophilaceae > CALUVN01. Next base: position 3,731 of record CALUVN010000010.1, on the reverse strand, counting down.
TATTTTTGTGCGCAGCTTTGAATTTGTTCAGGCGTAACTTCTTTTATTCTTTGTTTTGTTTTTTCATTAAAATCAAATCCCAGCCCGATAACCGCATAATGTGCGGAAAGTGTCGCCTGCTGGTTGTTGTTTTCCTGTAAAAATGCCCATTTGCCAAGGATATTGTTTCTTGCGTTATCCAGTTCTTCAAGGCTTACAGGAATATTTTTTACCTTATCAATTTCTTCTTTAAAACCTTGAAGCGAAACTTCAATGTTTTTAGGTTCGGTAGCTATATAGATTGAAAAATTAGCCGCAAGTGAAAGAGTTTCGTAAGAACTTCTTACAACATAAGCGAGTCCTTTTTTGTCTCTCAGCTCTAAAAATAATCTTGAGGACAGACCGCTTGCACCGAGTATTATATTCAACAACAATAATGCATGGTAATCTTCCTCATTAAATCCCGGAACAAACCAGCCCTGAACAATGTGAGCCTGATTTAAATCAGGTTTGATAATTTCAAGTTCTTTTTTTTCGTTAAGCTGTGGTGTTGAAAGCCCGATTTTTTCATCTTTTGAATTTTCCACATCGCCTAATTTTTCGTTAAGTTCTTTGAAAACATCCTCAAATTGTAAATCACCTACAAACGACATAACTTTTTTACTGTTTGATATTATTTTTTTATACGCGTTGATGACATCATCTTTGTTTATTTTATCAATGTTTTCAAGAATTTTTGTATAAGTATGCCCGTAATAGTGTCCTTCATAAAGATTTTTATAATAATTTTCAAGGACTTTAGTTCTAGAAGCGTCGAGTTCAGCGATAATTTCGCCGCGCATTTTTTCACGTTCTTTGTTAAAGTCGTCAAAAGTAGTATTTTTAACGATATCTGTCATTATTTCGACTGCTTTTGGAAAATCCTCATTGAGTGCAACAAATTTAAATCTTAAGTAGTCGTGTTTTAATTCTACTGCAAACTCAATGGCATATTTATCAAGTTCTTCCGCCAATTCTTCGGCAGAATAAGTTGTTGTCCCCTGCATAAATAATCTTGTCATCAAAGAGTGTATACCCGGAATATTCTCCGGTTCGTTGATTGAACAGTTAAAACATAATGCAACACGCGGGGTGTCCGCATTCTTTTTATAATAAAGCTCTATACCATTATCTAAATTAACAATTTTTGATTCCATAAAATATAATCTCTCCCAATTATAAAATAATATTATCATACCGTATAGAAAAAAACAAACTTTTAATTCCGCGGAATTTGACTTTTGAAAAATAATCATTAAGACATAAAACAAAAGTCATACAAACGGATGAATTTTTGATAAATCATTAATTAAATAATGGGATTCAGCCGATTGTACGATAAGGAAAGGCATAGAGGTATTGTAATGAAGATAAACGGCGGAATACGATACGTAGAAAAAGGTATAACCGCATCTTTGCGGGCAATGCATGTTCAGACCGAACTTATCGGTATGACAAACGAAAATATAAACGGGTTTGATAAAATCGGTTATCAGCGAAAAGAGCCGGTAGTATCATCTCTGACTGAATTCATCGGCGTACACGGTTTATCCCAGACCGTAGATGATAAAGTCGGACGGATTGCCCTTTCTGAAAATCCTCTTGATTTAGCAATAGCAGTTAAAGGTTATTTCCAGACGCAGACTCCTGACGGTGTGAAATTGACCCGTGACGGCAGATTTAAAATAGATAAAGAAGGTAATCTTCTTACCCTGCAGGATTATAATGTTCTGTCGAATTCCGGTATGCCGATAAAATTACCGTTTGTGCCGGAAAAACTTGAAGATATCAAAATAAGCGAAAACGGGCTTGTGCAGGTGGTTAATCTTGAAACCGGCAAGCTTGAAAAAGCAGGTTATATAGGCGTTGTAGACAGCAACGGTATGCTTGTTATGGACCCTCAAGTAAAGCAGGGATATAACGAATATTCAAACGTTGCCCTGCAAAATGAGTTTATCGGAATGATGCCGATAATCAGAAATTTTGAGGCAAACAGACAGATTTTTATGATTCAAAACCAGAACCTGCAAAAAGTAATTTCCCAACTCGGTTCAGTATCATAAGCTTTGAATAAATGAGGTATTAAATTATGTACAGTATGCAAGGAATTGTCAGAAGAAGTATAGATAACGCGATTAACCAGTTTGAAAGGCTCGGACAGGTCGGTAATAATCTTGCAAACTTCAATACCAGAGGTTATAAGACCATAAGTTTTGAGCAAATGCTTACAGAAGACGGTTATCTGACAGGTGCAATAAGAACGGATTACAGTCAGGGCTCAATCCAGATAACAAGCAATCCTTATGATGTTGCTGTGGATGGTGTCGGATTTATTCCTGTATTTTCAGAATCCGGAGAAGTGGCCTATACTCGTGACGGTGCTTTTAAACAAGGTCGTGACGGTTATCTTGTGACAAATGACGATTGGATTGTCGGTAACGGCATAAAAATCCCGACAAACTGCTACAAGTTTGAAATCAAACCAAACGGCGATGTTGTAGCTTATACGGCAGCAGATGACCCGAAACCTGAGCATCTTGGCAATATCCCTCTGGTTAGATTTGAAAATCCTGAAGGACTGGAACAAATTGGTAAAAACAAACTTGTTCCGACAGAGGTGGCGGGAAAAGCAATTCTCGTTAAAAATCATGACTGTTTCCGTCAGAATAATCTGGAAAACTCCAATACAAGTATCTATAACGGTGTCACTGATATGCTGAGACTTAATGCATCAATGCTTGCAAGTACAAGAATGATAAAAGTTGTTGATGACATGTACAACAAGGCAATCAACATCAGAGAGTAATTCGGGAGGTTTAAGAAGCTATGTTTACGTCACTTGACAATATGGGTAAAGTAACATTAATGATGGATTTAATATCCCAAAGGCAGAGAGCTTTGGGCTCAAACCTTGCGAACATTGATACTCCCGGATATGTACGTCGTGACATAAACTTTGGCGATTACCTGAATTCAATGAACAGTCCTTTGGAAACAAAATTATCGGAAGCATTAGGACCTTCCGGAGTTATAGAAGAGCGTCATTATGAAGAAATTGATCCTGCACAGGAATTAATGAAAATCCAACAGAACTCGATTCTTTATACAATGGCGACACGTAGAATGACAAATATAGTTACGGAGATGAAAACCGTAATAAATGTCGGTAAGTAATGATAAATAGACAGGAGCAGATAATATGTCAATAATGGAATCAATGAATATCGGTTCAAATGCCCTGAAAGCTCACGGGCTGCGGCTTGATATGCACGCAAAGAACATCGCAAACGTTGATACCCCGAATTATGTAAGAAGAATTCCAGTATTGAACGCAACAGAAGATATATCGTTTCATGGCTTAATGAATGCGATGAAAGAGGATGTTTTCGGAGTGGGGACATTACCGTATCTGCAGGGCGGTGTAGTATTCAGCGGATGTGTGGAAGATCCGACGCTGGGCGATAAGATTTATAAACCCGGCCATCCGGACGCTGATGCTGAAGGATATATCAGAGCTTCTAACGTAAACGCAATGGTTGATATGGCAGATGCTATATTGGCACAAAGAGCTTATGAGGCAAACCTTGCGGTAATCAACATTTCAAAATCAATGGCACAGAGAGCCCTTGAAATAGGTAAATAGGGAATATATTGAGTAAAATTATGCAAAACCCGTCGTAAATATTTTAGCGGCGGGTTTAAAATTTAAACTT
>CALUVN010000009.1 GCA_944324235.1 Candidatus Gastranaerophilales bacterium | reverse complement strand
AAATAACGGATATTTTAACCGATAGTCTATTCCCCTGTCAAGGAGATGGGGGTGAAGGTGGCAAACGAAGCGTTTGCCCCCTCCCTCAATCCCTCCCCTCACAGAGGTCAATCTGACGGGGGAGGGAAGTGTTGTGAAGCGCTTACGGTTTATACAAAAGCCGCCTTGTAAAAGATGTTTAAAGTTTTTTGAATATCTAATACAGGCGACTTCTCAGTCTGCGGAAATAGTATTGATGCAAACGTTACGTTTGCCAAACGAAATTGCATCAACAGTACTCCAAACGTATGATTAATTAAAGTTTTGAGTCAAATATGCCGTTATATACAGGAGTTAATAATCATGAGGCATCCTAACAATGTTTAATTCGGTCAACAACCCTTTCGGCAGAAAAATAGAATCCTCTACATCTTCCGATCAAGGCAAAAAAGAGCACCAGCAGGATAAAAAAGAACCTGAGAAAAAATACCTTGAACAGGAAGAACAGGACGAAGTAAGAATAGGCGGACTGCCGCTCCTTACCGAAGACGAGATTAAGTATCTGGTGAATAATTACATCTCCAACCTGAAATCAGAACACGAAGATAATGAGAAAATCTGTCAGAAATTGAATAAATATCTGGAAAAATTTGATGTCCAAAAATTTATGAAACGAAACCCAAATATAACCAGTTCAGATTTTTACATGATTATGTACAATGAAACAGAAAGTTTAGTGAAATAAAATTTAACATTTTCGTAAAATTTTTAAAGTTTTAAATAAAAAATTCCGTCAAACAGCATGAAACATGTTTTAGAAAGGACGGATATATGGAAATTTCAAATGTAAACTCAAATCCTTTTGTAACATCAGCAAAAGTTGAAGAAGAAGACGAAAAAGAAGTCAAAGAAGAACAAACCGGTGAAGAAGAGGTTCAAAACCCGCTAGAAAAAGGAGAATCTGACAAAACAGAATTTTCTAAGTCATCATCAGTACTATCTGAAGATGAAGTCCAAACAACAGTAGAACGTTATATTCAGGACAAAATAGCGTCAGCACCTCCTGAAGTAGCAGCCAAACTGGCTCAATACCTCGCAACTTTTGATGTAACAAAATTCATCAGAGACAACGGTCAGCTTTCTATGGCAGAACTTTATGCGGTGCTTTACAACAAAACTGCGGATTATGAGTAAGAAACTTTTTTTAAAACATATAGCACAGGGTTTTACAAACTCTGTGCTATTAAATTTATTTAAACTTGCAAAGGCAGCAGTTAAATCTTGATTAAAAAGAATTTGCTGTCTTTTTTTGCAAGCACCTTATGTTGAGTATCTTTTTTAAACAAAAGAATTTCTCCCTTATCAACAGTAAATTTTTCAGCATCAAAATGCAGTTCAAGTTCGCCGTCCAAAACATACACTGCTGCATCTTCCATTGAAGTATGAGTGTCTATAATTTCATCTTTTTTTAAAGCAATTACGTTCAGGCTGCAGTTGTTATTTTCCATAAGAGTTTCTTTTCTGAATTTTTCGTCATCCAGATTCACAATATCTTTTGCTTTTAATACATTAAAAAACATTTTTCCCTCCTTTATATCAGATTAAAACAATAATTGAAATAATTTACATTAACATTTTTACTAATATATTTGCTCATAGATGCTACTCTGCTTGTATAGTATCCTGAAGTTAAAAATTTTCGGGACAGATGTGTTTTTTTATCTTATAATAGTTATATGAAAGGAAAAGGTATTATGGTTAACGAAACTATGGTTAAAAAAATTTCAGACATCAATGTTAAATTTACAGGTGTTGATTTTTCAAAATATGAAGCAAAAGTTTCAGATTTTGTTCAGGAATTTGCAAAACGTGCAAATCAAAAAGGGCAGTTTTTAAACTGGGTTAATCTCCCTCAATTACAATTAACAAGAGTAGACGAATTGTACACTCTTGCAGACAAGCTTAAACAACAAACAAATGCAAAAAAACTATGCGTTATGGGTATCGGCGGTTCTAAACATACAGTAGAGCATATGCTGAGCATTAACGGGTTGAATGTTTGTTCAGAAAGCGTTGAATTTTATTCAGATGTTGATTCTGCAAGTTTGGCACGTTTCTTATACAGATTAGGAAACGATGTTACATCCGCAAACTTTATGATTGCGTCAAAATCAGGTTCGACTTTTGAAACTAAAGACGGATTTTTAAGAGTATGGGCAATGCTGGAAGATGCATATAAAGCTAAAGGACAATCAGCAGAAGAAGCTAAAAAATCAGCAAATAAACATTTTATTGCTGTTACTGATGCAAACTCAGAAAAAAGTGAACTTCGCAGAACTTCCAATGAAAACGGCTGGCTCGGCGATTTGTTTATCCACGATGATGTAGGCGGAAGATTTTCTGCATTTGACGACCATGCTTTGTTCACCCTTGCTTATGCAGGCATGAAAAAAGAAGATATGAAAGAAATGCTTCAGGCTGCACAAGACGTATCGGCATTATCATTAACCGCTGATATCAACGTTAACGACGCATTAAAAGAAGGTATCTTCTGGGCAGATGCTAAATTAAACGGAATAGAAGCATCAGTTCACCAATATATGGGTTCAATTTTTGAAAACACTGTTTACTGGCATGCTCAAATGCAAAACGAATCAGTTAAAGATACCCTTAAACAGGTAGCAAAAGTTCCTGATGCAATGCACCACAGTGCAGAAGCACACTTTAACCCTGCAAACAAATTTGCATTTGCACTTACTGTTCCGAAAGATAACGGCGTTTGCAGAGAAAATGCTGAAAGCTACATTGCAGCTCTTGATAAATCATATATCAGCTCAGGTAATTTCTTCAACGAAGAAGTTAATACAAAAGGTATGGGCTTAACTCCTAAAGCTGCCGGTGCAATGACTCAATTGAGAGCATACGCAACTGTTTATCAGGAAATCGTTGAAAAAACAGTTAAAGGAATTGCTTTCCCTGAAGTTCTCGACAGCGTACTTCAGCCGCACGTTGAATTCTACAAGAAAAACCTTAAAGGCGGCGTTGTTGTTCCGGGTAGAATTTCTTTATAGAATATAAAATATATAATGTTCAGGCCATCTTTTCATATGAAAAGATGGCCTGCTTATGCACACACATTTATTCCAAAATATGTTATAATATAAATAGAGAAGATATTCGGGGTTTAGACGATGATTGACTATGACAGTTTGCTGGAAAAAATACCTAGAGTAAGAAAAATTCTGGATGACGGCTCGGAAGGCTCTTTGTACCACTATACAAAACCTGAAAAACTCTTAAGTATTCTTGAATCAGGCACTATAAGGTTTTCCAATGCCCTGTTTTTGAACGATAAGGAAGAAGTGACCTACACCTACAGACTTATAGGGAATTTAATCGAAAAAATGCCGGAATTGAACGCTGATTTGTTTTCTAAAATTAAAGAGCACTTTTATAACAAATATAAAAATATCATAGACGGCGACGATAGTTTTAATAATAAATATGAATACTATACCATCTCGTTTTCAACTGATAATGACAACCTGACGCTATGGAATAACTATTCCAAAGGTCAGACCTACACAGGTTATAATATAGGTTTTTGTAAAAAAGACCTGATTGCAGATATGGAAAAACAGGGATTTAAAGCTGTTTACGGTAATATAATCTACAATCGCGATACACAGTTAACTATTTTAAAAATGATATTTGAAAAGTGGAATAAAGAGTTTGAAAAACTCCTAAAATCGCGAAAATCTCAAAAAAATGAAGACAGAAAACTTGACGTACTTTTTGAGCTTATAGATATTTTGAGTATCATAAGCCTGTTTTTCAAAAATCCGCATTTTAAAGACGAAAAAGAATACCGTATAATTTTCATAAACAATTTCAGAACAGATGCATTCAAGCAAACGAAGATTTTTGAGAAGAACGGTCTTTTTGTACCGTATATTGAGTACAAATTCCGCAAAAAATCGGTAGACTCCATAAACATTGGCCCTACTCTGGAAGAAAATATTTTCTACACAAGCACCTGCCGTATGCTTTCAAACTTCGGATACGACAAAAAGAAAATCAATCGTTCAAAAATTCCGCTCAGATACTAATATTAGTCAATTTCCATATTTTTTAAATCAGGACTTACCGAGAAAGATGCCGTCGTGGAATTTTTAATATCATCAAGCGAGAACATAGGGTTAATTTCAGTCATCAAAAGGCCCTGCGGGGTTACTTTCAAAACACAGCGTTCCGTGATAATCAAATCGACTTCTCTATAAGCGGTGAGAGGAAGTGTACATTTTTTAACGATTTTAATCTGGTCTTTGGAAAGGTGTTCCATCGCAACAATAACCTTTTTCGCGCCTACAATCAAATCCATGGAACCGCCCATCCCCGGTACAAATTTACCCGGAATACACCAGCTTGCAAGGCTTCCTTCCTCATCAACCTGAAGCGCACCGAGAACTGTTGCGTCAATATGACCGCCTCTCATCATTGTGAAAGCCATTAAAGCATCATAAAAACACGCCCCGTAATTAGCTTCTACAAGTCCGCCGCCTGCGTTGATAATTCTTTTATCGTAGTGAGGCCCGCTCTGGTTTTTGCCAAGTCCGAGAATCCCGTTTTCAGACTGGAAAATGACGTTTTTATTCGCAGGAACATAATTGGCAACCGCAGTTGGCAACCCTATTCCGAGAGTAACGACATCGCCGTCGTTAAATTCTTTTGCTGCACGTTTTGCGATAATTTCGCGGATTTTTTCTTTTGATAATTTTTCTTTTTCCAGCAGAATTTCCATCTATTCTCCTTTCCGCAAAACGATGTAATCCACAAACAACCCCGGAATTACAACTTCATTTGGTTCTAAGCAGTCAACAAGCTCATCCGCCTGCACAATAACAGTATCGGCAGCTGTTGCCATAACCGTATTCAAATTTCTGGTAGTACCGTAGAAAGCAACGTTGCCGAATTTATCTACTTTTGTTCCGTAAATAAGTGCAAAGTCAGCGCCAAGCGGTTTTTCGAAAATAAATTTTTTATCGTCTATTTCAACGGTTTTGCCGTGTTTTTCCAAATCCGTACCTACGCCCGTAGGAGTCAGAACGCCGCCGAGACCTGCACCGTGAGCACGAATTTTCTCTATCAATGTTCCCATAGGTACAAGCTCAACTTCCAAATCTCCGGTGTGCATCTGTTTTCCGCTTTCGGGATTTGTTCCGATGTGGGCTGTAATTATTTTTTTTGCCTGCTTATTTACGATAAGTTTACCCTTATCAGCTTCAGGGAAAGAGGTATCGTTGCAGATTAAGGTAAGCTCTTTTGTATTTTGTTCTACAAGAGCATCTATCAATTCATCGGGCGCACCGCAGCTCAGAAATCCGCCGAGCATTACTGTTGACCCGTCTTTTATTAAACTTACCGCTTCTTTTGCTGATACTATACTTTTCATTTAAATATATCCCTGCTTTCTTATTTTCAATTCTATTATAATTTACTCAATTTGTAAAATTGAAAACTTTCGGAATCGTTCTTTAACAGCTCTTTAAAAAGCTCAATTCCGCCCGTAAGGCTGAATACGTCCGTGTAACCCTTTTGTAACAAAATTCTTGAGGCAACATAACTTTGAAATCCTGTGTTACAAAATAATACAACTTTTTTATCTTTTGGTATTTCGTTGAGTCTTTCACGCATTTGAGATGTCGGGATATTTACGGCATCTTCGATTGTTTCGGCGTCATAGAACGGTTTTTCTCTGACATCAATCAGGAAAGAATCCTTAATATCTTCCATATAAGCCGGTTTTACAAGACCTTTCAGAATATTATCAGCATGCATACCGAGAATATTAACGGCATCCTTTGCCGAACCGTAAGGAGGGGCATAGCACAGTTCGCTGTCCAGCATATCCTGAATTGAACCTTTGTTACGCATAATGGTTGAAATTACGTCAATTCTTTTTTCAACACCTTCATATCCCGCAGCCTGAGCGCCTAGAACTTCTCCTTTTTCATTAAAAAGCAATTTATACAGAGTTCGTGTTGCATCAGGATAGTAGCCTGCGTGTGAATTGTTGTATATAAAGGTCTTTTTGTACGGTATATTATTTTTCAAAAGTTGTTTTTCGTTATTGCCGACATTAGCGACTGTCAGGTCAAAAACTTTTACCACCGCAGTTCCTTGAGAATTTTTGTATACGGATTTAATACCGTTAATATTGTCAGCGATAATTCTGCCCTGACGGTTTGCCGGCCCTGCAAGAGGGATTATGGCAGTTTTTCCGGTTACAAAATCACAAACTTCCACACTGTCACCGCCTGCGTAAATCTCAGGGTCAGAGGTTTGCATATATTCATTAACTTTTAATCCGCCGAGCGTACCGATTTCAAGCCCGCAAGATTTTGCAAGTGTTACATCGGGACGAACTCCGATTGCAAGAATTGCGATGTCATAAGGTATTTTTTTACCGGAATTCAAAACAATATAATCTTCTTCAAATTCTTTTAAACCGTCCGAGAGAATAAGTTCAACACCGTTTGCGCGCATTGTATTTTGTGCTGCTGCCGCAATTTCTTTATCCAGAGGTGCAAGAATCTGGTCGGATAATTCTACAAGTGTTGTATGCAAACCGGCGTGGATAAAATTTTCTGCCATTTCAACACCGATAAAACCGCCGCCTATAACAACTGCGTTTTTAGCATGACCAGAGCGCAGAATTTCTTTTATGCCGTCGCCGTCTTTAAGTGTTCTGACAGTGAATATTTTTTTATTATTTACACCGCTTACGGGAGGGATAATAGGATTTGCACCTGCTGCAAGCACAAGTTTGTCATAGGATAAAATATCTGTCCCGTTTACGGTAACTGTTTTTTCTTTTCTGTTAATTTCAGTTACACGGGAATTCAGGCGGACATCAATGTTCAATAATGTCTTAAATCTCATAGGGCTTGAGACTATCATCTGCTCGCGTGAACTTATTACATCTGATGTGTAATATGGCAGACCGCAATTCGCAATCGAAATTTCATCGGTTGCCTCAAGAATAATTATTTCGGCATCGTCATTTAATCTTCTGCATCTTGCAGCTGCACTTGCTCCGCACGCACCGCCGCCTATTACCAGTATTCGCATATTCCCTCCTAATCGTTTATTTAAAAGTATAATATAAACAATAAATTTTAGTAAGGTGCGGGATTATTTTTTTTTAATTCATAATTAAAATTAATTACAAAACAAGGAGAAAAAATGATAGTTGAACTTAATGAAAAAAATTTTGACCAGAATATAAAAAACGGGCTGAAACTGGTTGAATTTTATGCATCGTGGTGCGGGTACTGCAAAAAAGAACGCCCTGTTATGGAGGAACTTTCTGCTAATAATATATGGATTGGTACGGTTGATGTTGATACAAATCCTGATTTGGCAGCGCGTTACGGGATAACAGGATTCCCTTCGTTTTTACTTTTTAAGGAGGGAAGAATTATTGCGGCACTTTCCGGATATCATGAAAAATCTCAATTACTTTCAAGATTAATGGAACACCTTGTATAAAAAAAGAACCTTTATCAATTTATGATAAAGGTTCTTTTATAATTAATATTTTTTACAACTTACACTGCTGCATATTCAGTGCTAACGCTGCAAAATTCAAATTCAGCACCATTTCTTCTTTCGCCGAAAGTTACATCATCCATAATGATTTCACGGCATTGTCTCATTGTTGTGAGCGGAAGATTTTTAGCTGTTTTTGAATCAACGATAAGAGTGTTTACGCTCAAATCTTTAGGTAATTGTTCAATTTTTGTATTTCTGATATTCAAAACATTAGTTCTGATATCAGTGTTGAATTTAACGATGCTGCTTTTTTCAACAGTTAAGCTTTCTGTCCAGATGTGAGCAGGTAATTTTTTAACTTCAGTACCTGTCATGTTAACACTTTTTGCATCAATCGGATTTTCAATAGTTTTGATTTCAGCGTTAGTCATGTTTAAGTCACCGCTGACCCAGCCGATTGCTAATTTGTCGATAGTAGCTTTTGTAAGATTTAAGTTACCGTCAACATGGTCGAGTTCTAATCTTTTCATTGTGCATCCTGATAAGTCCAAATCACCGCCGTTGTAATTTCTTATCATTTCTTCGTAATTTTTTGCTGCCATAGCGCGAGCCTCCTTTTTTTTTTCATAATTAAAAAATTATTAACCAAACTTTTGATGTATTAATTTTAATAATAAATTCTATTTGAAAAATCCACCATATAATGGTTATTTTTTCAAATTTATACTACAATTTTTTTTTAATTCTGTCAATTTTTTGGTTAAATTTTGCAGCAAATCATGATTATTTATTCAAAGAAAAAATAAATTTTTCAAAAGCGTTCTGCCCCTGTTCATCACGTTTAAAGACCCCTGCATCTTTCAAAATTTCCACAAAAATTTCGCCTATTTCATTACGGAAAATTTCGTCAATATTTTCTGAATTAAAATCATATTTTTCTCGTAATTTTTTTATCCAGTGAGCATGTTTTTTAATATTTTCGTTTGAATTTATATCAAGATTATTCAAAATATAATTTTTTAATTCTTCAATTTCATTTTTTAATCGTGCAGGAAGAACGGCAAGCCCCATAACTTCAATCAATCCGATATTTTCTTTTTTGATATGATGAAGATTTGCATGCGGATGGAAAACACCGAGAGGATGTTCATCGGTTGTTATATTATTTCTAAGCACAAGATCAAGTTCAAATTTGTCATTTTTTATTCTTGCGATAGGCGTAATTGTATTGTGAGGTTCTCCGTTTGTTTCTGCAAAAATAAATGAATTTTTGTCGGTATAATTTCTCCATTTTTGTAAAATTAAATCCGCAAAATTTGTAAGAATTTTTTCATCTTTATGACGCAATCTTATGACAGACATCGGCCATTTTAAAATTCCTGTTTCTACATCTTCATAGCCTTTTATTGTAAAATATTTTTCAATCTCTGCGCGCGCCATGGCAAACTCATAATTCCCGCCCTGAAAGTGATCGTGTGCAAGAATTGAGCCGCCGACAACAGGTAAATCCGCATTTGAACCGACAAAATAATGCGGGAAAATTTTTATAAAATCGAATAATTTTTCAAATGTATTTTTATCAATTTTCATCGGAACATGTTTTTTGTTAAAAACAATGCAGTGTTCATTGTAATAAACGTATGGCGAATATTGAAATCCCCATTGTTCATTTTGGATTGTAACCGGAATAATTCTATGGTTTTGTCGTGCAGGATGGTTGAGGCGTCCTGCGTAACCTTCATTTTCATAACACAGTGCGCATTTAGGATAACTGCTTTGCGGAGAATTTTTGGCAAGCGCAATTGCTACCGGATCTTTTTCCGGCTTTGAGAGATTTATTGTCAAATCCAAAATTCCGTATTCGGTTTCGCATTTCCATTTAATATCTTTTGTAATTCTATAGCGTCTGATGTAATCCGTATTTTGTGAAAAATTATAGTACCAATCCGTTGCAATTTTTGGAGATTTTTTGTAAAAATTTTCGAATTTTTTCACAATTTCGGAAGGCCTTGCAACCAGACAGGACATCAGTTTTGTATCAAATAAATCTCTGTGAATAATTGTATTTTCTATTAATTTTTTTTCAACTGCATAATCAAGAAGATTTTTCAAAATTTCTTCAAGATTTATTTCTGAAAAATCTTCTTTTTTATCATCAAAATCTTCAATGCAAAGTGTTTCAAGAAGACGATTTGTTGTGAAAATTTCGTCTTCTTTTTCGATTAAATTATTTTCAAGTCCGTATTGAACAAGTTTTTTAATTTCAGAATTTATTTGCATGTTTTAAAACCTTGCGGATGAGATTTGTGCCATTTCCATGCTGATGAAATAATTGCTTCCATATCCGTATATTCAGGACGCCAGCCGAGAATATTTTTTGCTTTTTCACTTGATGCAATAAGTCTTGCAGGGTCACCTGCGCGGCGCGGCGAAATTTTTGCAGGAATAGGATGTCCTGTAACTTTTCTTGCGCATTCAATAACTTCTTTTACGGTAAATCCTACGCCGTTGCCGAGATTAAATATATTACTTTCGTTACCGAATTCGAGATATCTTACGGCTAAAATATGTGCTGTTGCCAAATCGGTTACGTGAATGTAATCGCGGACACATGTTCCGTCTTTTGTATCGTAATCATCTCCGTATATTGATACCGCATCACGCTGTCCGTTCGGGACTTGAAGAATTATAGAAAGAAGGTGTGTTTCAGGGTTGTGTGCTTCGCCTATTTCTCCGCTTTTGTGTGCTCCGCATGCATTAAAATATCTCAAAGAAACATAACGGATTCCATGAGCTTTGCCTACCCATTTAAACATTTTTTCCATTGAAAGTTTTGTTTCGCCGTATGTATTTGTCGGCTCTGTTTTATCTGTTTCCAGAATAGGAATTCTTTCAGGTTCACCGTATGTTGCTGCGGTTGATGAAAAGACGATTTTGTCTATACCGTGTGCAACCATGGCATCAAGCAAAATTTTTGTACCGCATAAATTATTGTCATAATATTTTAACGGTTTTTCCATACTTTCTCCAACAAGAGAACTTGCTGCAAAGTGGATTACGGAATCTATTTTTTCTTTTTCAAAAACACTGTCCAAAAATTCTCTGTCTCTTATATCACCTTTATAAAATCTTGCTTTCGGATGCACAGCTTCTTTATAGCCTGTCAAAAGATTATCAATAACGACTACATCTTCTCCTTTGTCGATGAGTTCATAAACCGTATGTGATCCTATATATCCTGCTCCGCCTAAAACTAATATTGTCATTTTTTTCCTCTCTTTTTTAAACTATTTGTACTCCGCCAAGCGGTCTTATATTTAAAATATGGCAGCAATTTTTGCCGACAGTAAGTTCTATTTTATTTTTGAAATCTTCAAGCATATCCTCCGGCACAAATGCCTGTATTGTCCCTGCAAATCCGCCGCCGTGTACACGAAACGCACCGCGGTCTTTCAAAATCTCATCACAAACCGCAAGTGTATATGCAACGGCCTGTTCTTTTACAGAACCTTTCGGACAAACATTTTGAAGGTACATATAGGAGGAATAGCCTGATTCTTTAACCAGTCTCAAAAATTCGTCAAAATTCCCGTTTTCAAGCATTTCAGATTCTTTTTGTGCTCGTTCGTTTTCGTTGAAAAAATGCAGTGCACGTAAAACAGCCCTGTCGCCTGTTACTTTTCTTATTTCTGATATTTTATTTAAAAAATCTGATTTTTTTACTTCCCGCAAAAATTCCTTATCAAAAAATTTTGCAACCTCTTTCATTTCGAAAGGAATTGCTGCATACTCATAAGTTAAATCCGCATGATCTGCGCCTGAATCAATTATACACAGAGCGTGTCCGCATTTTGAAAAATCAAAGTTAATTTTTTTGATAACCGGATTTTCATTATCCTGAAAATCAATCGCAACCGCACCGCCAACGGATGATGCCATTTGATCCATCAACCCTGATGGTTTTCCGAAATAAACATTTTCTGCATACTGTCCGATTTTTGCAATTTCAACAGGGTTAACTCCGCCGTTTGCAAAAAGCCCGTTCAGTATATTTCCAATAAGAACTTCAAACGCTGCAGATGATGATAAACCTGACCCCTTTAACACATTTGAAGTTGTATATGCATCAAAACCTTTTAAATTATATCCGAGTGCCTTAAATTTTGCACACACCCCGCGAATTAAAGCCTTTGCCTGATTGAATTCGGTCTCATCAGGTTCAAGTTCATTAAGATTAATAGTATCAAGCGGATAACCTTCTGACTGAATTCTTATCTCTTCGGAATTATTAAGAGCCGCAACTGCAATTACATCCAGATTAACGCTCCCTGCGATTACGCAGCCTCGCTGGTGGTCGGTATGATTCCCGCCGATTTCCGTTCTGCCTGGAGCACTGAACAGAGAAATTTCTCCTTTTACTCCAAAAGTTTTTTCAAATTCATTTATTAATTCACGGTATCTTTTTTTTACAATTTCCAGTTGATTTTGTTCGCAGCCGTAAAGTTTGGAAAAAAGTTCATCATATACTTTATCCTGCAGATTTTTTTTCAGGTCTTCCGTTTTAATCATTTTTACCCGCAATCTTTTTTGCACGGAGGCCGACTATTCCCTTTATTATTTTAACGCATTTTTGAATTTGTTTCAATGGGGGAACGGCAATAATGAGTAAATTTATTGCACCATAATATGTATTTTGGTGCAGTTGGCTAATATGCAAGATATCCTGTATATTTATGACAGATAAAACTTTAAAATATAACAAAAACTTAACGTTATAATAAGAATTTATTTAATTAAATCTATTTCATGTTAATATATTTACATATATTTTTACAATTTACTGCACCAAAATACATATTGTGGTGCAGTCTTATAAGGAGTTTTAGAGAGATGAAAGATGTTGATGTTAAAAATAATATGGCAGAAGAGCAGTTGATTTTAGACCCTGTATGGCAAGATAATGATACAGCTATTTTAATGAGTAGTGATGAAAACTATTTACCGTATCTTGCTGTATGTTTGCAATCGCTTGTTGATAATGCATCAAAATCTAATAGATATGATATTGTGGTATTTTCTACGGCATCGGAATCGTATCAAAAACATTTAATTGTTGATACCTATTCAAAAGATAATGTATCTGTTCGATTTTTTAATCCAAAAGATTTATTTATAAATACAAAGTTGATTTCGACAGTTAGTTTTATAAATGAAACTACATATTATAGATTAGCTGCACCTGTAGTGTTAAAAAAATTTAAAAAGGTAATTTATACAGATATAGATTTAATTTTTAATACAGATATTTATAAACTTAGTGAAATTAATCTGGGCAATGCACCTTTAGCCGCCAGTATTGAACCATGCTGGGCTCTTTATTTGAGCGGACAACTTAAAAATAAAGGAATAAATTATTATGATTATTCTAAAAATGTATTAAAGTTAAAAGACGAACAAAAATATTATAATGCAGGTGTACTGCTTATGAATATTGATGAATTTATAAAAAATAATTATTTTGAACAAATAAAAAATTTGTTAAAGAAAAATAATTTTTTATATCAAGATCAAGATATATTAAATTATCTGTTTAGTGATAAGATAATGCCTCTTGATACCAATTGGAATTTTGAAATAATTCCGGAAATAGGTAATAGTCCTGCTACAGCTAATATAATTCACTTTGTAGGTAGAAAGAAACCGTGGTCATATCCAAAAGAAGATTATGCTGATATATGGTGGAAGTATGCCAGAAGATCACCTTTTTACGAGATTATTTTATCAAGACTTATGTCAAACATAAAATTGGGTATTGAATATAAACAAAATCTTAGAACTTATACTGTATATAAATTTTTATCGGCAGTTACTTCCGGTAAGCTTCAAGAAAAACTTCAGGAAAAAAGAAATATTTATAAAGAAAAAGTATTTCTAGGCAAACAAATAAATCGCGGGTAACTATTTAAACAGGGCCTGAAATTTTACCCAGACATTGAATGCGTGGCAGACGGATTCGGTTTTTATCATTGATGCTTCTTCCGGCACTCCGACTTCCCGCCAGTCGCTTGCATATGGCAGCCCGCCTTTCATCCTGCCTGTCTGCATTTGCTGATGGCGGAGAAAGTTTGTTCCTAAATATATTGCCTTCATCATCGGCATTCTTACATCTATATTTTCAATTTCTATGCAGTTAAATGCGGATATCAAACCTTCTATCATAGGTGCTATAACCGCAGGGCGTGTGTCATCTGTCAGGCCTCCGCATAGAGGGTTATCAGGATTTTTTATCTGGTTGTTTACAACGTGTTGCGTCATCTGAAGCATGTGCTCCTGCAAAAGTTCTATTTCATCATTTGTTAAACGTCCGAGGGTATGGTGAAATAGTTTTTCCGTTGCTATCATTGCCCAGTAATCATAAGGTACATTTTCTTTTTCTTTTCTTGAATATGCCAGAAACAGAAGTGCTTTGCGTGCAGCTTTTATGTATTTAGGGTTCGGATATATTTCGTATAATGTCAGCAACCCAAGTGCAGCCTGTCCCTGATAATTCATTACATCAGAATTTTGTACAACTGATTTTGAATTTAAGTCATATACAGAATTGAAACATCCGCCCGGCAGCTGCATTGAAATTATAAAGTCAGCAATTTTTGTCAGTTTATCCAGAGAAATTCCTTTTCCGCATAAATCAGAAAGTGCTGCAAGTGCCATTCCTGATGCTCCGACCCGTGCAAGGCGGCTGCCGTTCCCGTCTTCATTTGAACGGGATACAACCGCGTATTTTCTTCTTTCAAATTTTTTTATGTATTCTTTTATTAAATATTTTGATGCGAGGAGTCGTTTTTCTTTTAAATCTTCAATTCCCAAAAGCTGTTCCAAAAGAAGCAGTGAATATATCATACAGCATTGGTCTATCGGGCTATAAAGTTCACTCCCGTAATTTATCCCTTTTTTTATGTTTTTGTAGCAGATTATGCGTCCGCTGGAGAGAATGCAGTTGTTTAGATATTCCATACCGAAATCTATTGATGAATTAACTTTCCGCTGGTGATTTTTTGTATGGGTGAAGTTTCTTGCGTCGATTGCGGTCACTATCGCAAAAATAACTATCAGCAGTATAAATATTGCTATAATCATCTTTTCACCGGCTTTCTACGTGAAGTTTTTCATAAAGTTTTTTATAACATTAACGGTTTTGTATAATCCGCCAGAGTGCGATGATTTTACAAATACACAGTCTCCGTCTGCTATCCATTGGAGAAGGCTTTTGTTCAAATCTGCAACATTTGTGAAATATTCGCCTTTAAATTCAGGTTTAATCATATCCCAGACTTCTTTCATTGTTTCTCCCGTGAGGAGAATTTTTTCGGGTTTAACCTGACGTATGACCGGAATCAAATCAAGGTGTTGCTTAAGAGTGTTTTGTCCGCCTTCTGCCATATCGCCAAGTATAAGAACTTTATTTTTATCTCTGTATTTTTCTCCGAACGCTTCCAGTGTGGCTTTCATTGAAAGCGGGTTTGCGTTATATGATTCATCAACAAGGGTTATGGTTCTGTTTGGCTGGATTTTCCCTGTGAATGTTTCTCCGCGGCCTGCAAGCGATTGGAATTTTGTCAGAATATCTACGGCGTTTTGTACATTTTCGCCTAAATCATTCACTGCCGCAAGTGCAAGGGCCATATCTATTTTCAGGTGATTTGGAATAAAATCGTCCCCTAGAGAATATTCTTTATCATAAATTTTGATTGTATTTCCGAAAATTTTCACATCACAATCATCAGAAAGACCAACGGTTATTATTTTTAGATTTTTTGCTTTTGCTGCATTTAAGAATATATCAAAGCATTCTGTTTCTTTGCACAGAATCGCGGTTTTACCTTCAGCCATAGTATCGAAAGTTTTGGCTTTAGCACGTGCGATGTCTTCGATGGTCTGGTTTTTGGCTAAGTGGACGGGCGCTACGTTAGTGACGATTGCAATATCAGGGATAGTCATTGCGCCGCGGCCTATGGATGATTCTATAACCCAGTACTTAGCGTCTGTAGAAAAATTTGTCATGTGCCAGCAAATCCCGTGAACAGTATTTTCCTGAGTTAAATTTGCGCAGGCTCCGTATTCATAAAGTGCATCATAGAGCATTCTTGTTGTAGTGGATTTGCCTGAACTACCTGTGATTGCTATGATTTTGCCGTTGAAGTGATTTCGGATGTATTTCCCTGCATCAACTATAAATTTATTGGTATCTTTTACTTCAATAATCGGTAGTCCGTAGGATTGGTAATTTGCGGCATTTGAGGTAACGAAGGCTGAAATTTGCGGCAAAATTGCGTCAATATTTTTTTTGAATGCTCCGCGTTCTTCACCTTCTTCTCTCATTACCAGCATATTACGGTCGCGGAAAGCTTCGTGCCATATTCTTAATCCCGTTGCTGTCCAGTTTTCGGGAAAATTATATGTGTTAAGCTCTCCTGCTGCTTCTTTGATTTTTTCTAAATTCCAGAAATCCATATTCTAATTATAGTATAAATCGCGGAAATTACAATCAACCAAAGATATTACAACCAGTCCGGATAATTCTTTTGATAGAATTCGGCGACTTTTGCATAGGCAGCATCAAGCTGTTTGTCGAGTTCTGCAAATTCTTTATACATATCTTGCAGGCGTGCATCAAGGTTAGCTTTCTTTTGTTTACACTTATGAATTTCTAATTCTTCATTTGCTATTTGTTGTTTGAGTTCTTCTTTTTTATTTTTGTAATCTTCTTTTAGCAGTTTAATTCGTTCTGCCTGTCTGATTTTTATTTGTTTATGCAATTCTTTGGTATCAGGAAGCTGTTCGTGATTTGCGGTTTTGTTTATTCGTTCTATTTTTTTGTCATAAAACAGTTTTGTTTCTTTAATTTCATTTTTTATATGTTCAATGGTTTCCTGACGGGATTTTATATGGTTTTCTACTGTTGAAATACTGTATTTTACATAACTTTCTTGACGCATCAGGTCATTTTTCTTGCCGCCTATGTTATCAAGAGGCACAAGCATGTTATAGCGTTCTTTAGCTGTTTCGATTTGTGAATTCAGCTTATCAAGTTGTTTTTTCTCTTCGTTTGCTATTAATTCTTTTTCTTTTTTTCTGTTCTGATATTTTTCCTGTGCTTCATTGTCGGAAAATATTTCTGTGCCATTGCGGTCATTATATCTTGAAATTAATTCTTTATTTCTTTCATAGCGTGTTTTTAAGTCATCTCTTAACCCTGTGAGAAATTTTATTTCTTCTCTGGCATTTTCTGCAAAGCTGAAATATCCGTTTCTATAGTCTTTTTTTATCTGACTCAGGAAGAGGTCATTTCTCTGGAGAAAGTTATTTTTGTTAAGGTTATCTTCAGATACGATTTCAAACGGTGATGCTATGTAAGCAGTTACCTCTCTTGCGTTGCTATCAGGTTGATGCAGCGTAATTAATCTGTCCGGAAGGTAGAACCTTTCCTCAGTTGTGTAGGAAGAGCAGCGTTGTTTGTAGTATGTTCTGCTTTCGCCTTTAAATACGGTTTTGTTATAATTGTTATTTGGCGCTATGGCTGTTATTTTCATATCAAGTCCTTTTTGTTAAATCTTACCCAGTTCAATGGCATCTACAAGACGTTTCCAGTGTTCTAAACGTTCAGGCGGCATGGCTTCTTCGGTCATTTGTCTTATAGCCTTAAATTTACTCATATTTTTATCAACATGTCTGCATCCGCCGATGATAAGTTGTAAAGTGTGCGCTAATTCACTAATCATACAGTCAGGACGTACATTTTGAGCTGTCTGTGTAACATAATTTTGCCATTTATTAAGAGAATCTTCGAATCGGGGATGCTGATATGGTATGGAATATTTAAGATAATCTTTCATCTCTTCCATAACTTCCGGTCCTCGTTTAGATAAAATTTCTTTAGCAGATTCGACTTGTCTATATGCAAGAGGAGGATAACTGTTTGTTATAGAATTAAGATAATCTTTCCAGATTTCCAGAGGTTCATCATCTTTAGGTTCAGGTAATAATTTATAATCAACTCTTCCGTCTCTTATTACTGCAGGGTCAATAGTGTTAGGTTTTTTGCAGGTATAAAATAACATAACGCCGTGTCTTTTGCAGCAATCGTGTGTATCAGGAGAATCTTTTAAAAAGTTTGTACAGGCCGGATATTCATCTAAATCTCTTAGTACAAAAACTTTGTATTTGCCGTGTTGTAGGAATTCCTCATCTGATGTATTTTTCCACATATCCCACCAGGCTTTATAAATATCATTATGGGCATCTTTTACGGATTTACCTTTACCCGCATCAATGATTTCAACTCCTGCATTTTTCATTTCCTGCAGAGCCCAGTTGAATAGTTCTTCTTTAGCTTGAGACTTTGGTCCGTATAACATATATCCGTTTGGCGGAGTGAATCTTTTTTTGACTTTAGTACCTTCCGCAGTTTGAATTTCTACTATATTCGGATTGTTTATTTCATCAATAAACATTTCTAAAAATTCTTTTTTTGCGCGTTCTTTCAAATTGACCCCTTTGTACATGCTAACATCAATTTGTTTAACAGCATTGGAGTTAAACAATCCTGATACTCCATCCATAATAGAACCGGCGAAGACACCAAATGTTTTTGATAGTTTTTTTCTGTTCAAAATGCAGAGTGCACCTGTAATACCAACTCCTGCCACAGTTCCGGCAGTTTTTGCCCCTTTAGAAATCTTATGTGTATCATTAGTTCCATTCGGATTTATTTGCGGCTTATAGGTCTGTTTTGCTGTAAAATGCTGTGGATGAGAAACCGTATAATTATTAATCTTTATCATAATAGCCCCTTTTTCTTGCTATATAAATGTCATCTTTTGAATTATCTATTTTATCAATATTTATTGTATTGTTTTCAGGGGTGTAAAACTTATATTTTTCTTTATTTTGAAGTGTATTTATAGCTTCAAAAATATCTTCATTTTTAACAGGTGCTCTGTAGTATCCGCGTTCATAGTTTCCGTGATCCAGTTTCGATAACTTTTTATCAACAATATCCATAATTTTTTTTATTTCAGGAGGATAGAAATTTATGCCTTGTTTTTTCAGTCTGTCCAGAATTAAATCATGATTAGTTAAATCTTTTCTGTCCTGTGCTGCAATAAAGTAGCTTAGTGTCGCAGATTTTTCTATATCGGATGCAACTCTGTCAATGTGAATATCTATACCGTAGCGGAGTGGATTAAACATCCAGCGGGGGAATGCCTGTACATTATTTGTTGTAGAAATCCATGTTACACCATTTTTTGCGGCATCTCTTGTCTGGTATTCAAATTCACCCTGAAGCAATTCCATGTTAGGCGTTGAAAACATTTCATCAATGTTGTTTAAAAGTATAATAGTGTGTGTGCCGTTTTCTTTGTGGTGCTTTTTAGCTTCTTCAAACGGATAGCATATTAAATCAACATTTTCATCAGTATCTCCGAACTGCCATGGTACGTTGATTACTTTTGTTTCTATCAATTTATCTTTTTTACTGAAATGTTCGAGAAGTGCATCTGCCATATAACTTTTTCCGGTACCTGTTGGACCATATAACAGTATTCCATTCGGTACAATAATATCCGGTGGAAGTTCTTCCCCTTTTTTATGTGCTTTTACCTGCATAACAACAGGTGTAATTCCGTCTTTTATAAGATCAAGTTTTTCTTGCGAATATCCCATGATTTTATTAAGTCCCAGTTCATGTCCGCTTCCTCTTGGTCTAAGTCCCCCTATCATGATGTATTCGTTATATTTTTCGGCAGCCTCTTTTTGTGGAATGCCGAGCCGTTTGGCAAGAATAGCTGTGTCATCCTGTATTTTTTGGTCTATCATGCGGATTTGTGCTTTTCTTTGTTCTTCTCTCCGGTTATTCAGTGTCCGTATAAAATAGTAATACATGTCTTCTATCATTGATGAACCGAATGATGGCGCTGAATTTTGTTTTGTCTGATAGTTTGTGGTTACATTTTGCTTATTATTGTTTTTTGTTTTTTGCACGCAGATATTCTGGCTGCAGCTGTGAGTGTTGAGATTTACCGGTGTAATCCTCATGCATTTTACTCCTATTTTATATTCTATTCATTACCCCTATTTTTTTATGCTTATTGTAACATATAAAGCACCAAACAGTGTTTTTTTGTCAATTTGTTAAGTATTTTTTACAATTTATAATGCAAAAATCCACCAGAAGATATTACCTGACGGGGTAGTTTGTGCATTAAGTGTTTGTCGTGGTGTTTTTTCTTTTTACCAGTGTAAATTAATGTAACAAATTAAAAAACTGTCGAAAAAATTTTTTTGAAAAATCCTTTATAAAAACATAGAGGCTTTTAGTTATGGATTTTTCCCTCCACAATAACGACAATTCAAAATTAAATAAAATTGATATTAAAATAAAAGACAGCTGGGAAAACTTATCAAAGCAGTATGATAACAAGCTGTTTAATTCGGTATGGCAGGCTGTGGATAATGGAGATGGGATTGTTCAGCAAAATGAACTTGATTTGATGAATAAGCTCTTGAATATTGCAGACAACACAATTGAACAAACAAAAGGTAACGGAATTATTGATAATAATGAGTTACAGAAGTTAACGGAGAAAATAAAAGACGGGTCAATAAAAAAAGAACTGGATAACAGGTTGTTTGGCACTGTAAATGCAGATATTATAGATGAAGCTGAAAATTTTTCTTATATAGATAAAGAGCAGGATGTAAACACAGCTTCCATGACTCCGGCACAGCAGCGCCTGTATAACAGAAAAATAAAAGGAAACAATTCATTTGTCGTGAATGTGGATTATTCAAATATGGATGTAGAAGCCGGCGGTGAATATTACATAGAAAAATACAACCGTGTGAAAAATAAAGACGGTACATATACGGAAACACCGGTTGCGCATAGAAAAATGACTTCAGGTGAAAACAGAAAGACTGCCAGCTGGTCAGAAGGTCTGGACAGACAAATAAGTAAAATCACATTTGCACCGACAGAATCAGAAACAGAACGGGCAGAGCAAATGAAAACAATTATAGACGAAGTCAGGACTATAGGTAAAGAAGTCGGATTTGAAGTTGAAGAAATTCACATGAATAGCGGCTGGTGGCTGGAAGATTACGGAATTCGGCGTGCTGACGGTAAAATGGTCATCCCGACAGAATCTACAGCTGAATTTGTTGAATCGGATAAATTAAATCGTAAATACAGTATTCTGGACAGAAAAAACATTTCCAAATCAACACAAGGTAATGCTGCAATGTATCAACAGGCGTTTGAAAAAAATGTACAGGATAAAGATAAGGTTTATTCAAAAAGTTATCTTGAGGGCGGTAATGTACTGAATACATGTCTTGCTGACGGCACTCCGGCTGCAATAATAGGTGATGAAACAATATGGTACACTTTAAGAGCTATGCAAATTGATGAATCTGAAGAGGAAAATATTGAACTTGCCAAAAAGCAGATAGCCGAAGACCTCGGGATTGCTCAGGAAAACATAACATTTATTCCGCAATATGATTTTCATATTGATATGCTGTACAGACCTCTGCACAACGGTGAAATCGCGGTGCCGGATTATGCGGAAGGCATAAAAATTTTAAAAGAAACCAATATAAAGAATATGGACGATAAAACAAAACAGGAATTGATAACAAGGCTGGAAACGTTAAACGAAAAAAGTGCAGGCATTAGAGAAGACGCAGAACAAAAACTTATGGAAAAAGGTTATAAGATTGTAAAAATCCCGAGTTTTGATGCGGATAATTCCCTGCCTATAAACTATATGAACGGCATTGGAGGAACTTCTCCGAAAGGCGAAACTTTTTACATAACAAACAAATCAGATTATCCGGAACTAAACTCTAAGATACAGGAATATTTTCAAAAGGCCGGAATTGATAAAATGTATTTTGTTTCTACCAAGCAATTTTTACAGTCTTTCGGCGGGATAGACTGTTTGTCGCAGGAAATATAATTATTCACTTTAATATTTAGCCGTTGTGGTTAATGCGCTTTTTTTTAATTTTTTTAATACTATATGTATGAAAAAATTATTGGCTTTATTTTGTTTATTATTAATCGGTATTCAGGTTCTGGCAGAGCCTTGCTGTATGCTGGAAAACGAATGCCCTATGTCTTATGAACATATGTTCTGCGAAAAAGGTGCTGTTAATAATCAGGTTGTAATTACAAATTTACGCAACATTATTTGTAAAGGCAATGCTTTCAAGGTTATATTTGATTGTAAATTCTGGTCAGAATGTGCGAAAGCCGGCGAACGGGTTAACTTTACGGTGCCCGAAAGTATATACACACAGGAAGGTACACTTCTAATCCCTGCGTGTTCAAAGGTAGTTGCAACAGTTATTAAAATTGAACAAAAACGAATGCCGAATAAAAATACCCGTGTGTATTTGAATTTTGAATGTCTGGTTCTCCCTGACGGCACTGCGATTGAGATGTCTGCAAAGCCATGTACAAAAGACGGCTCACTAAAAGAAGGCCCGTGGCATACTGCCGGCAAACTTGCCGCGTGGACTTTAGGGCTTGGTGTTGTTGGTGCGGGTGCAGGTACAGGATTTGCTTTTATCCCGAATCCTGCAAAACTCGGCGTGGGTTATGCTATAGGTATTCCTGTCGGTACTACTGTAGGTTTGATTACGGGACTTATCACACCGGGGCTGAATTACCATGCAAAGGCTGGCGAAAGTATTACTATAATTTTGTGTGATGATTTAGGTATCACAAAACAGTGTGAATAATTTGTCTAGAATGCTTGTCAATCCTTGAATTTATGTAATATAATTTTCAAGGGAGATTCCGTATGACAAATTTATCGTTAGAAACTACTTTAGACAAATTACAAACCGGTAAAGATGCGGTTATAGCCGCAATTAATTGTGAAGATAAAGCACTGAGACATCATATTCTTGATATGGGGCTTACGCCGAATACTGAAGTCACCCTTATTAAAACAGCACCTCTCGGTGATCCTCTTGAGATAAGACTTCGCGGGTATGAACTCACCTTGCGCAAGGATGATGCAGCGAAAATTGTTATAAAAGATATTCACGATGCACACGATTGCCCGCGTAAAAATGTTGAATTTAAAGATATTGCTCACTCTCAAAAAGGTGAAACAATCACCTATACCACACGTAAAAATAATAAAGTTAAGCCAAAGGACAAAATACTTCTGGCCTTAGCAGGCAATCAGAATTGCGGTAAGACGACGCTTTTTAATCAACTTACCGGTTCAAATCAGCATGTTGGCAATTTCCCCGGAGTTACAGTTGACAGAACCGACGGGGTTATTAAAAATCACGATGAAGCTACTATAACAGATTTGCCTGGAATATATTCACTTTCTCCATACAGCAGTGAAGAAATAGTTACAAGAAATTTTATATTGAACGAAAAACCTGACGGGATTATTAATATTGTTGATGCAACAAATATTGAACGAAATATGCTTCTCACATTGCAGCTTATGGAACTTGATGTGCCTATGGTAATCGCTTTGAATATGATGGATGAAGTTAATGAAAGCGGCGGCAGTATTGATGTAAACGGGCTTGAAGCGGCACTTGGCGTTCCTGTTATTCCTATTTCAGCATCCAAAAATCAGGGGATAGAGGAACTTGTGGAACACGCAATTAATGTTGCAAAATACGATGAACATCCGGGCAGACTTGATTTTTGTGAAGCTGACGATAGCGCAGAAGGTGCAGTGCACAGATGTATTCATTCTATTATTCATTTGATAGAAGATCACGCTAACTCTGCCGGTATTCCGGTAAGATTTGCCGCAACAAAGCTTGCAGAAGGCGATGAACTTATAACGCAGTCATTGCATCTTGATGAAAATGAAATAGATGCGTGTCAGCAAATTATATCCCAGATGGAAACTGAGTCCGGACTTGATAAAGAGGCAGCACTTGCTGATATGCGGTTTACATTTATAGAAAAGCTATGTACTGAATTTGTTTCCGGCATGAAGGAATCTTCGGGATATAAACTATCAGCAGGTGCGGATAAAATTCTTACAGGAAAATATACTGCTATTATAGCATTTTTAGGGATTATGGCATTGATATTTTACCTGACGTTCGGCCCGTTGGGAACGTGGTTATCTGACTTAATGGAATTTGGTATAGGCAAGATTACTGAAATTACTGACGGCGCATTGAGTGCTTACGGCTTGAACCCGATAGTTCATTCACTGATTATCGACGGTATTTTTGCGGGCGTCGGAAGTGTGTTAAGCTTTTTGCCGATAATTGTCGTGTTATTTTTCTTTCTTTCAATATTGGAAGATACGGGATATATGGCACGGGTAGCGTTTTTTATGGATAAAATTCTCAGAAAAATAGGCTTATCCGGAAGAAGTTTTGTTCCGATGCTGATAGGTTTTGGATGTTCTGTTCCTGCAATTATGGCTACCAGAACTTTACCTTCAGAACGAGACAGAAAGATGACGATTTTTCTGACTCCTTTTATGAGTTGTTCTGCAAAACTTCCAATATACGCATTATTTACAGCCGCATTTTTTAAAGAATTTCAGGTTCCGGTAATTTTAAGTTTGTATTTGATAGGAATAGTTGTCGGAATAATCTTTGCGTATTTTATGAAATTTTTTGTGTTTAAAGGTGAGCCGGTGCCGTTTGTAATGGAGCTTCCTAATTACAGAATGCCAAGTGCAATGAATGTATACAGACTTATTTATATGAAGTCAAAGGATTTTGTGACGCGTGCGTTTACAATAATATTCTGGGCAACTATAGTGATATGGTTTTTGCAGACTTTTGATTCCAGATTAAATTTAGTTACAAATTCTGCGGATAGTTTGCTTGCTGGGTTGGGGAATTTACTTGTACCGGTGTTTGAACCGTTGGGTATAAGTGATTGGAGGATTTCAACAGCGTTTATTACAGGATTTATGGCAAAAGAAAGTGTCGTAAGCACGCTAAGTGTATTATTAGGCGGAGATACATCAAAACTGCCTGCTTTATTCACTCCTTTAACAGCGTTTGTATTTCTGGTATTTTCATTATTATATACACCTTGCGTTGCAGCTATTGCGACTGTAAAGCGCGAACTGGGGCGAAGATATGCGGTTATTGTAATTTTATTGCAATGTTCAATTGCGTGGGTGGTTGCATTAATTGTTTACGGCATCGGAAATTTGTTTAAATTGGGTTAACCATAAGTCTGGTGGCGTTTTCGTGTAATGATATGCGTGAAAAAATAAACATAATTAAACAAGGCTCTTGCAAGAAAAAAATTACGTGATAATATAAAAAAGGTAAGCCCTGGTAGCTCAGCTGGATAGAGCAACCGCCTTCTAAGCGGTAGGTCATGCGTTCGAATCGCATCCAGGGTAAATAATACGGGATAACAGAAGTTATCCCGTATTATTTTTTTTGAGATAGTGATGAGAACGCCATTAAGCGTTCGAGCGGATTTCCGTACGGACGACACGAGTAAGACGAGTTAGTCCGGATAGCGAGAATATTGAGCGAAGTTGAACCGTAGGTTCAAAAGCGAAACTATTCGAGCGTGGAGGAAATCCAAGATAATCGCATCCAGGGTATTTTTTGTGTCTAAAATTGACCGAGTCGCAAAAAAGTTGCAAAACGGATTTTGCAAGAGTGATGCTTTAGCGAAACTCGTCCTTGTAACAACATGACGGAGCACTGTTTTCTGAAAGAAAACAAAAGCGTAGTGCAAATGTTGTGGACTGCCAATAATCCAAGACAAATTTTAAAAGCTGCATTCTTATATTTTGATTTGTACACGGCAAGTTAATAAAATGATGTGGAAAGACTTATATAAAAAATACCCGCTTTAATTAGCTGAAATCCTTGATATGTCGCCTAATTTTATCGGAAGGATTTAACGCGATGAAAGTAATACAATCGTTGAAAATATGTTTAAAATTGCTGGCGCCTTAGGAATCAAGTTTTCTATTTTATTTACCAAGTTTGCAATTTGTCGCAAAATAAAATAATACTCTAAATTATCCTGTAATTGTAATTTGTTATCATCAATACAAGAATCCGACTCCAATGCATCTAATCTGGCAATACACTTGATCTGTAGTAAAAGGTGTCCCACTTCATTTATTTTGGCGGAAAAGAAAATCAAATAAAGCAATGCGTTACAAAATTGTTGCAAATAAAATGAAATATTAATTTTTTATTTATTTTTTTAGTATTATTTCAGATGCTAGTTATAATATTATAAGTTTATGAAAAAAGAAAATTATGAAAAATTATTAATAGAATATTATACAGAAAACCATTCGTTCATCGAAAAAGGGATTTTTACTGTTACAGCAAGTGCAATAACATTTCTTTTGACAAATGTAGAACATATAAATGAAGGAGTGTATTTGCTTTATGCATGTTGTCTGATACTTTTTATGGTTACTCTTTTTTGTCAATTATATTCTGCTTATGTTTCGCGAGAAGGTTGCGACAAGGCTCTTGATTCAAGTCTAGCAGCAGAAGCTAATAGAATTTTTGCTCAATCCAGACTCCTAAATAATGCTTTCATTATTTTATTTTGCTTAAGTATATTATTGACATCGGTCACAATCCCTATAAATGCGTATATGAATAAAAGTACGGACAGTTATAAATATGAAAATGTAATTTCAACACCAGACTATAAATATTCAGAAAGGAAAAGTTATACTATGAAAAAATTTACTGTAAAAAATGGCTTTATTCCTTCAAAAGCCAGTAAAAATTTTGCACAAGACGGTTATATCCCTCCAAAATCAATGAATATAGATGAAGGACTTGTACCACCAAACTCTGTTCAACCTAAGCCAGCACCAAAACCTAAAGAAAATAAATAATGATATTAGTATAAACACTTATGAATAAAAACACTCAAAGAAAAATTCCTATAGTTGTTGATTATAATAAAATAATTCGCTCTTGTGATAGCAAGGTGCGTAAGATATGGTATTACTTAGCACAAGTACCATGTCATAAAATAACAAATAGCAATCAGGCTATAATTATCATTAAAATTGATACATCTGAACATACTTTGCCAATAAATGAAATTGCTACAATTCTTAAATCTACGGATACTGTGATAAAAAATATTTGCATAGCTTTGGGTTATGATGAACAAGATGTTACAGTATCTTTGGTTGAAGCAGGACAGGGGTGTTTTTTATTAAAGATAGGGATATTTCTTGCTTCTGCAGCTATTCAAAAATATTCAACAGGTTTAATAGAAGGTCTACTTGCAAAAGATTTAGAAAAAGAAGGAAAAAGACAAGCAGAAATGATAAAAGGAGTATTTCAACAATTAATGACGGCTCCACTGATTCGAAATACAACAACGAAAGAGGCACAAAATATTAGAGAAGCAAGAAGTATAATGTATATGACATTTGATAATAATAAAAAGATAAGAAGTGTTAATTTTACAGAAAATCCTAAAAATAAAATTTCTCGAGGCAATTTTTTAGATTACACGGTTTAAATACATTTTAAAAGTTCAAATTTATGGAATTTTATATAACTCCGATTAAAGGAGGCTAAATAGGGAATATACACCTCCCATCCCATTGTGAAAAATCAAAATTCTTCAATTTTCAGTCTTTACTTAATTGACATTTTAAGTTGATAGTTATAAATCCAACGCAACACATTTACCCCGAGTTACAAAATAGTTGCAAAAATTCTGATAAATCAAAATCAAATCTGACAAAATATGAGAATAAAAATAGTCTCAAATTCATGCACTGCAAGAAACAGTGATAAATTCTGGAAAGTAGCGACAATACTGCATTGTTACAACTTTTAAGCAGTAGGTCAAGTGTTCAAGCGGGAGCGAGCTGAGAGTGTAGGAGCTTTCTTTGGAAGAGTAGAAACTTCTTAAAAGAAAGTATGTAGCCCCATTAAATACAAGCGACCAAGATAATCGTATCTATTAAATATGTGCCGATTTCACTTGCTTTTTTATAGAATATTTAAGCATCCTGCTGATATTGATTTACCGGTGTTAAATTATATAGAGTTATCTTTAACGCTTTCGTCTGTACGAATATAGAATTTCGATTTTTCAAACTTTTCTTTTATGTAGTCAATATGTTGTGATATCCGAAAAATATGGTACGCACAGAATAATAAAATTAATAATATAAAAAGTAACAGAACATCTGTATTCTCACCCGTCATAAATCCCCCGCGTTCATTTTACCCCACTTATATTTATATATAATGGATATCATCTATTGTCAAATAATTGTTAAATATTATTAATGAGTAAGGAGTTTTAATCCTGTAATTCCACAAATTATCAATGCAATGCATAGTAGTCTGAGTGCTGTTGCAGGTTCTTTAAAAAGTATGATACCGAGAATCACTGTTCCGACTGTTCCTATGCCGGTCCAGATTGCGTATGCTGTTCCGAGAGGAAGATTTTTCAGCGCAAGTGCAAGGAAATAAAAACTTGCTATCATTCCTATAACAGTCAGTATTGATGGAATAATCTGCGTGAACCCGTGTGAAAATTTTAAACCCACAGCCCAGCTTATCTCAAATAATCCTGCAATAAGCAAATAAATCCAGTGCATTTTACTCTCCTTTCAATTTATATAAAAACCTGAGAGATGTTGGTATCTCCCAGGTTTTTATCCTTCCGTGCCACAGAAATTATCATCTGTGAGTTTTCTCTCGGACCAGCCGGATTACATCCGCGGAACCCTAGAAAACATTTTTTATTTTATTCATTAAGAACAAAATAAATTAAAAGCCGCATAGAGTCAATAAATATTTAGCGAATGTGCGGATGAAGTCAGCAAGCTTTGTGCCTTTGTAAGCACGTTTTATTTCCATTCGTGTAAATAAAATAGATTTGAAAAAAATCTTTGATGATGTTGTATCTAATTTTGGGGGCTAGATAATCGTTGCAAGTGATGGTGCAATCGTGATGAAATGTCTTACTAAATCCGGATCCCACTGAATTCCGGCACCCATTTTTAAAATTTCGCAGGCTTTTTCTACGCTCATACCTTTTCTGTAAGGTCTGTCGCTTATGAGTGCGTGATATGCGTCAGCAACCGATACTATTCTTGCCGCATACGGAATTTGGTCACCCTTTAACTTTTCAGGATAACCTGTTCCGTCATAATGTTCGTGGTGGTATTTTACAATTGGTATAAATTCGTGCAGCGCTTCATTAGGCATAAGAACTTTTTCTGCACCGATTACAGGGTGTTGTTTCATGATTTCCCACTCATCATCGAGCAGTCTGTCAGGTTTTTTAAGTACGTTTTCAGGGATGCCGATTTTCCCGACATCGTGCAGAAGCGCCCCGAGTCGTATTCTTTGAACTTCATCTTCAGGAAGATTTAAAGACCGCGCGAGAGCTTCTGAATATCTTGATACGGATGTAGAGTGACCTTTTGTGTAAGGATCTTTTGCATCAATAGCACCGGCAAGAGATGTAACCATTTCAATCAGGTGGTTTTGGGAAATGATTTTTTCGTTTGTAAATTTGTGGACAAGTTCTTCTTCAAATTTAATACCTATTTGCGAGTGCCGTTTTGCAAGTACTTCGGCAAATGAATCCAGCGCAACATCGTCCCAGAAGTTGAAGTCTGATGAACTGATGATTGCTGACATGCCTTCTTTGTAACCTTTTGCCTGCGAAATATACATTGCCTGTTCCGCAAGTATCAACAGTTTTTCCTGATTTTTAGAACATTCCGGATAGGTGGAAATTCCGACAGAGACCTTTATTGGGCCGACGTCATCCACAAAGCAGCATGAAAGACAATAAGTAATATATTCTGCCAGATATTTTGCATCCGCAGTGCTTGTGTTTGGCAGAATAACAGCAATTTCATCTCCGCCGTATCTTCCTGCTTTGTCGGTTGAGCGAATATTTTGTTTGATTTTTTCAGCTAATAATTTGATAACCTCATCACCTTTAGCATGTCCAAGTTCTCTGTTGATTTTGGAAATATTATTTACGTCGAACATGACTACGGATAAATCGGTGGAGGTTTTTTCCGCATTTTCTATTTCGTTTTTGAGTATTTCCTGAAATCCGCCATGGTTGTATAACGATGTTAGAGTATCAGTATTCGCATATTTGTTAGTTTTTTCTATTAAATCTATATTGTGGATGAACATTGCCGCATAATTCGACAGGAATGAAAATAAGCCGATATTTGCATCAAGATTGTCTTTTCCGATAATCATCACGCCAAGACAATTTTTAACAGACATCAAAGGTATTATTAATGCCCCTGAGGCTTGAATCAGAGGTAATTTTAAAAATTTATTATCTCGGGTGCATATCGGATGCAGCTTGTTGAAGCACTCAACGACAGGGTTTTTGTCATCTGACATGAATATTTTTAACGAATAATTACTACCGAGTTTGTCTGTCAGTTTTAAATTTATGCACTTAGATTTTTCGTGGTACAAGCCGAACGCTGTAAAGTCACAGTTTAAATTGCTGCACATTGTATCGTGGAATATATTAAACATTTCATTTACGCTGTTTTTCCCTGCCAGTTTTTTGTTTAAATCATTTATCAGCGTATTATAATCAATCTTTCCTGCAACCGCGGAAGGGTTATTTACATAACCGCCGTAGAGTCTGTTGGTGGTTTTTGTTTTGTTGAGACTGTTCAAACGTTCTACAATCCCGATATCCTTTTGTATTGGGTTAGAAACGGCAGCCTTCAACGGGTTAGATGACGGGGTTGAATTTTTCTTAACCGTTTTGGCTTTATTTTCAGTTTTACTGTTTTCGTTCAAAATAATTCCACCTACTTTTACACTTTTAAAACTTGTCAATATAAAAATTTGCGTTTTTATATCAGGAATTTAACATTCCTTAAAACAATTTTAACTTATTAATGTGTATTAGCAATACATCATACGGATGGCAAAATGTGGTAATCACTGCTGATTTACCATTTTAATTTAATTATAAAAAATCCTTTCCGAATCATAAATCTATTTTCTACTACAATAGTAGTATAACATTTTTTACGGTAATTGCCAATAGCATGGCTGCTTAAAATTTACACAACTTAAAGAATTAGAGAGAAAAATGTTAAAATTTATGATAAAATTAGAAAAATTAGAAAAATAAAAGGGGATTTATATGTTAGATAATATAATATCAAATCACGGTATGGTGATATCTGGCGGAATTCTTTTAATTGCGTATATTTTTATTGCGTCAGAAAAAGTCCAAAAATCTGTTGTGGCCTTATTCGGGGCATCTCTTGCCATGCTTTTGGGATTAATACCATTTCACGGTCACTACGAGGGCGCAGCAGGTGAATATATAAAAGGGGTGTTTCAATACGTAGAATTTGATGTAATTTTTCTACTTATAGGGATGATGATACTTGTGCATATAGCAGCGAAAAGTGGTGTCTTTAATTGGATGGCGCTTGCACTTTTGAAGATGACAAAAGGCAGGCCGAAACTGGTTTTGTTTACGCTTGCGGCTTTTACAGCGGTAGCGTCAGCTTTTTTGGATAATGTTACGACGGTTGTATTGCTGATGCCTGTGACATTTGTCATAGCAAAAGAATTTGATACAGATCCGATACCTTTTTTAATTACTGAGGTTTTAGCATCTAATATAGGCGGAACTGCTACCTTAATCGGTGATCCGCCAAATATTATAATTGCGGCAAAGGGTGGAATAAGTTTTATGGATTTTATTTATGAACTTACGATTCCTGTATTGATAATATTTTTTGTATCAATCTGTATTTTGTTGTATATGTTCAGGAATAGTCTTACGGCGACTGAGGAAAAAATGGCACATGTTGCCGGTATTGACAATTCAAAGACTATAACGGATAAGGGTTTGATGATACGCTCGATGTTAACTCTCGGGCTTGTAATTTTAGGGTTTGTGACTCATGATAAGACCGGAATTCCTGCGTATGTATTTGCTGTTGCCGGTGCAAGTTTTCTTCTGATATTTGAAAAGCCGAAGGAGATATACAAGGATGTAGAATGGCTCACTATATTTTTCTTTGTCGGTTTGTTTATAATAATTGGAGCTTTTGAGGCTAACGGCGGGATAAGTTATCTGGCTGATAAGTTAATAGAGCTTACTCAGGGCAGTTTAAATGCTGCAACAATGTTTATCCTGTGGGGTTCAGGAATTTTGTCGGGAATAGTTGATAATATTCCGTATACTGCAACAATGGCCCCTTTAATTGCCGAGGTTCAGCATACATTGCCGTATACCGGAGAAGGACATCATCCTTTGTGGTGGGCATTGTCTCTAGGCGCATGTTTAGGCGGCAACCTTACTATAATCGGTGCTGCCGCAAACGTTATTGTAAGTGAAACTTCAGCGGTAAAAGGTTATCCTATTTCGTTTATGCGGTTTATGAAATACGGAGCTCTTGTAACTATCATATCACTGGTAATAAGTTCAGTTTATTTGTATTTGAAATATTTACATTAAGATTGGACGAGAATAAAATTGAACTTTGTGTAGGGTATCCTCGTCGTAAGAGCCTATTTACAGTCCGGAATCGGTAATTTATACGTTATGATGCAAACCCTTAACAATATTGCATATTTTTCTTTTTTCAGGTAAAATTTTTTTACCGTTGTAATTTTTATCGGAGGAATTATGGCTCAACAATTTTCATCACAAAATATTAAAAAAAGAACGGCAGTTCTAATCTTTTTAAAGGGTTCTACCGCCCCTCTGGTGCTCTATGTGGATGCCCCTCAGGATTTGTATACGGAAGTGGTTAACCTTATGAAAAGTCCGACAGCTGTAATGATTGAAAAAGAAACAGCAGGCCCTCTTAAAAAGGTTTGCTTTATATCTAATCAGGTAGCAGCTGTTGCGATGCAGGAAGAACAGTATATTCAATAACTTGTTGCGGGCAGGGTCTTTCTTATGTACAAAGTAAGTCTTGATGAACTTGAAAATTCCGGCGATAAAACATTGAAAGTGACTTTCGATGAGGATATTAAGGAATTTAATTGCGTCACCCCGATTCATGCAGATATAACGCTCAAGTCTCTGGGTGAGTTTATTGAAGCAAAAGGACGCTTGACAGGTGTTGTTAAACTTGAATGCGACCGTTGCCTGAAAGAGTTTGATTACAATCTTGATTTTGATATTGACGAACTCTATGCTAAAAATAAACTTCTTGATGAATACGCTCAAGAGCTGGAACTCAAGGACGGACAGTTTGTTACAGATCTTGAAGGCGCAGATGAAATTGATATTTATGACTTATTGTATCAATCTGTAATATTAAATTTACCAAATAAGAAAGTTTGTGGTATAAATTGTAATGGGGATAATTTTCTCAAAGAAGAAAATTTATCGGACCCGAGATTAGATGTCTTTAAAAACATCCAAATAAAACCGAAAAATAAGTAGTACACAAGGAAATAAAAAGGAAAAAAGAAATGGCAGTACCAAAGAAAAGAACAGGACATTCAGCACAAGGCCACAGAAGAAGTAACTGGAAGGCAACAAAACCTGAAACAACAAAATGCCCTAATTGCGGCGAAACAGTATTAACTCATACAGTATGTACAGCATGCGGTTACTATAAAGGCGAACCTGTACGTTTGAAAGACAAAGAAACAGCTGCAGTTAAAGAAAAACCAGCTAAAAAATCAGCTAAAAAAGCTGCACCTAAAGCAGAAGAAGTTAAAGTAGAAACTAAAAAGGCTGAAGAAGTTGAAGTTAAAGCAGAAACTCCAGCTGAAGAAGTAAAAGAAGAAGCTGTTGCTGAAGAAAAAACTTCTGAAGAAAAAGCTGAATAATTTTTAAAATCTTATACTTTTCTGCCGAAATTTTCGGCAGAAAAGTAAAGGGATATAGTAATATAAGACTTTGTGAGAGGGTAAAATGACAAGAATAGCTATAGATGCAATGGGCGGAGATCACGCACCGCATGAGATTGTCGCAGGAGCCGTATGGGCAGCGCAGGATTATGGCGTTGCATTGGAATTGGTCGGCAAGCAGGACAGAATCGAACAGGAACTTGACAGAATTGCTCAGGAAGGGATTATGTCGGATTGCGGTACAGGCGGCCGTCAAAGACGTGTTAAAATAGATTTGTCCAAGTTAGATATAAAAGTTACACATGCCTCTGAAATTATTGAAATGGGTGAAGCTCCGGGGCAAGCTATTCGTAAAAAGAAAAAGTCTTCTATAGTTCTTGCTGTCGACGCAGTAGCAAGCGGAAGTTCCGACGCGGTTGTAGCGGCAGGTTCTACAGGTGCAGCAATGGCCTCCAGCCTTTTCGGGCTTGGCAGACTTCCTGGAATCGACAGACCTGCGATTGCCGTTACTCTTCCTACAATGAAAAAACCTATAGTTGTTATTGATGGCGGCGCTAACAGTAATTGTACCCCAGAAATGCTTTACCAGTTTGCTATTATGGGACAAACTTTCTCTAAAAACGTTCTCGGTATTGAAAAACCGCGTGTCGGAGTTTTAAATATCGGTGAAGAAGCCGGTAAAGGTAATGAACTCGCTCAGGCTACTTATAAACTGCTTGAAGAACATCAGGAAAAAATTCACTTCGTCGGTAACATTGAAGGTAAAGAAATTTTCTTGAGCGTTTGTGATGTTGTTGTATGCGACGGTTTTGTCGGCAACGTTGCCTTGAAAATTACCGAAGGTACTTCTTCAATGTTGTTTAGAATGCTTAAAAATGAGTTTAAGACAGATTTAGCCGGTAAAATTATCGGTCTGATGTCAAAACCGTTTATGAAGAGAATTTACAGAAAAATAAATTATGAAGAATTCGGCGGAGCACTTCTTCTCGGCGTTAAAGGCATAACAGTAATTTCTCACGGCAGAAGTAAAGCTTATGCTATCAAAAATGCCGTAAGAGTCGCTAAAGAAGCCGTCGAAACAGGCGTTAACGAAAAAATTGCTAAATTTTATGAGGAGTAAATAATAAATGGCTGAAAATATGATTCCGTTAAGAATTGCCGGTGTAGGGTACAGCTTACCTGAAACTGTTGTTACAAATGACGATTTGACTAAATTATACGAAACTTCCGACGAATGGATTTATACCCGCACAGGTATCAAAGAAAGACGGGTATGTTCAGGAAGTGAAGACGCTATTGAATTAGGTTTTAAAGCTGCGCAAAATGCACTTGAAAAATCAGGTATTAAACCGGAAGAACTTGATTTAATCATTGCGGCATCTTCCGCACCTCCTCAATTATACCCTGCAATTGCATGCCATATTCAGGCTCGTTTGGGTATTGAAACAGATATTCCTGCATTTGATATTACTGCAGCATGCTCAGGTTTGATTTACGGTCTGCAAGTTGCTAAAGGTTTTATCAATTCAGGTATCTACAAAAATATTCTTATCGTTGCAACTGATAACAATACAAGATATTTAGACTGGTCAGACAGAGGAACTTCAATTCTTTTCGGTGACGGTGCAGGTGCTATGGTTGTTACGGTTGCCGAAGACGGTGTTGATGACGTTCTTGCTATTGATATTAAAGCAAAAGGTGCTATCGGCGAATATATCTACAAGGATAACGTAGGTCAAAACTGTCCGCTTGCTGAACCTTGCCCTGAACATGACGGATTTATCCATATGAACGGTAAAGAAGTTTATAAATTCGTTGTAAAAATTCTTCCTCCGTATATCGAAGAAATTATTGAACAGGCAGGACTTAAAGCTGAAGATATTGAATATCTCATTCCGCATCAGGCCAATTTGAGAATTATTCAGGCAGTTCAGGAAAGACTTCAATATTCGGATGAAAAAGTTATTACAAATATCAAATACTACGGTAATACATCTGCAGCATCAGTTCCTATTGCGCTTGCAGAAGGCGTTGAAAAAGGAACGGTTAAACTCGGTAAAGATACAAAAGCAATCCTTTGCGGCTTTGGTGCTGGTATGACCTGGGGTGCTGCTATTGTACGCCTCAGAGAAGGTATTTGCTAAAAAATTGTTTTTTAGTGTTGTAAAGAGCGGAGTTTTACTTCGCTCTTTTTTAATTGATATTTTCCGGCAAATATGTTAAAATTACACTATGACAAATCTTGATTTAACAGCATTGGAAAATTCTTTAAACAGGCTCGGTGAAGTAATTGAACGTTACCGGAAAGATACTTCTGATGATGCAATTAGAGATTCTGTTATTCAACGTTTTGAATTTACTTATTCTATTACTCTGAAGATATTAAGAAAATATTTTATAGAACGAGCTTTTGTTGTGGAAGATATTAATCAAATGTCTTTTAACGATATGATAAGAACTGCTAATCAAATGGCACTTCTAAAGTCAAATCTTGAAATTTGGTCTGAATTTAGAGAAATGCGAAATATGACCTCGCATACTTATGATGAAACTGTTGCGTTAAAGGTAGTAAGTATCATTCCAAATTTTTATGAAGAAGTAAAATTTCTTTTGAATAAGTTAAAAGGTTCTGATGGTTAAATTTGAATTGGAAAATAAATACAAAAATTTTATAATAAAGACAATAGAAAATATTTTGCCTGATGTTGATATTTTTATTTACGGTTCAAGAGTAAAAGGAAATTCTAAAGAATATTCGGATGTTGATATTGCTTTGCAGGCAAAAATCGATGTACCGGCAGAAAAAATATTTCAGATAAAAGCCGTTTTTCATGACTCAACATTCCCTTATAAAGTTGACGTTATAGACCTGAACAGTATCAGTGAGAGTTTTTTTAATATTATTAAAGATGATCTGGTCAGGATTA
This sequence comes from Candidatus Gastranaerophilales bacterium, assembly GCA_944324235.1. Lineage (GTDB taxonomy): Bacteria > Cyanobacteriota > Vampirovibrionia > Gastranaerophilales > Gastranaerophilaceae > CALUVN01. The sequence continues at coordinate 13,188 of CALUVN010000009.1, read as the reverse complement.
ATTAAAAAATACCTAAGTTTTGTGAACAGGTTTACTTTTGGCGTGTTTATTGTATAATTGTCCTATAGTAATAAAGAGAGCGAATAGAGGGATATGGAAATGACAAAAAAGATTGCATTTATTTTTCCGGGACAAGGCTCACAGGCTGTCGGCATGGGAAAAGATTTGTACGAAAATTACGAAAGTGCAAAGGCTGTTTTTGATACTGCAGACCGCGTACTTGGAAAAAGTGTTTCAACATTGTGTTTTGAAGGGCCTGAAGATGCTCTTAAACAAACTGTTAATACCCAGCCTTGTATTGTAACTATGTCGATTGCGGCACTGGAAGCGTTGAAGTCCGAATTTGATGTTACACCGGCTTACACGGCCGGCCACAGTCTTGGCGAATATTGCGCTATGTATGCATCAGGCGTTATGTCTTTGGAAACTGCATTGAAAGCTATCCAAAAAAGAGCTGATTTGATGAATGAATCCGCAACAGGCGGTGCTATGGCTGCGATATTGAATGCAACCGAAGAACAATTACAAGCAGGTCTTGCAGAAGGTTCTAAAGTCGGTTATGTTGATGTAGCAAATTATAACTCTCCTGCTCAGGTGGTTATTACAGGTGATGAAAATGCCGTTAAAGCAGCAGGGGATTATATGCTCGCAAACGGTGTAAGAAGAGTTGTTCCGCTTGCAGTATCAGGTGCTTTCCACTCTAAATTTATGGAAAAAGCAAGCGAAGGGTTTAGAGAATTTGCATCATCTCTTGATTTGAATGACGCATCTTTCCCAGTATTAACAAATGTTGATGCTCAGCCTACAACTTCTGCCGAAGATTTCAGAGCAAAAATGCCAAAACAGATTTGTTCATCTGTATACTGGACTCAAACTATCCAGAAGATGGCTGCTGACGGCGTGGATACATTTATTGAAATCGGTCCGGGTAAGGTTCTTGCAGGTTTGAATAAGAAAATTGCTCCGGAAGCAACAGTTTATAACGTGTTTGACAAAGCATCTCTCGATGCAACTCTGTCAGCCTTAAAAGAACAAATGGCAGGGGTATAGTTTAAAAATAAAAATGTAGCTCGGGTTATCTATCCGACAATTAATTAAAAATAAGGAGAAATTTAATGACAGAAAGAAAAATTGCATTAGTAACAGGCGGTTCACGCGGTATAGGTCTTGCTTGTGCTCTTGAACTTGCGAAAGCAGGCTGTGATATCATTATCAACGATATCTGTGATGCTGAAAAAGCTCAACCGGCTCTTGATGAAATTAAAGCTTGCGGCGCAAACGCTTATTTCTACAGCTTTGATGTTTCTGATGATAAAGCTGTTCAGGAAAATGTCGATAAAATGATTGCTGAACACGGCAAAATCGATATCCTGCTTAACAATGCCGGTATCACTAAAGACGGTCTTTTTGTAAGAATGGATATGGAACAATGGGAAAGAGTTATTAAAATTAACCTTACAAGTGCTTACTGCGTAACTCACGCTGTTATCAAATATATGATGAAAGCACGTCAGGGTTCAATTATCAATATGTCAAGCATCGTAGGCCGCCACGGTAACGCTGGTCAGGCAAACTATTCAGCTTCTAAAGCAGGTCTTATCGGTTTGACTCAAACTCTTGCTAAAGAATTCGGCTCAAGAGGCATCAGAGTTAACGCAGTTTGCCCTGGTTTCATCCAAACTGCTATGACTCACGATTTGGCTAACATTGACGAATATCTGAAGGCTATCCCGATGAAAAGACTCGGTACTCCTGAAGATATCGCTAAAGTTGTTAAATTCCTTGCTCTCGATACAGACTACGTTACAGGTCAAGCTATCGAAGTTGCAGGCGGCTTGATGTTATAATCTTTAATACTTTTATCTGTTCAAAAAAAGTAAAGATTTTTAACAATCTGCGCTCCGGAATGTAAATTCCTTGCAAAAAAAAATTAACAAGGTATAATTATTTTAGAGTAAAAGCGAGTGAGGGAGAAAAGTGTTAAAACTTATCCCGTTTAAAGCGAGCGAGCGACTTAATATAGTGTAGTAATACAATAAATGAGGAAAAAAAAATGAGTACATTTGACAAAGTAAAAAAAGTTGTTGTAGATCAATTAAGTGTTGATGAAGCATTAGTAACTCCAGAAGCAAGCTTCACAGCTGACTTGGGTGCTGATTCTTTAGATACAGTTGAATTAGTTATGGCTTTCGAAGAAGAATTCGGTTGCGAAATTCCTGATGAAGATGCTGAAAAAATCCAAACAGTTAAAGATGCTGTAGATTATATCGATTCACATTCGTAGGAATTACTTAATATTTGTTTTAAACAAATAAATTTTTTATAAAAACTTGCGAGGGTGCAAAAATAATATTTTTTTCGCCCTCGTAAATTTATCAGGATAGTATAAAAAGGTAAAGAGATGAGTAAAAGACGAGTAGTAATCACAGGTATGGGTGCCGTAACACCATTTGGTGTCGGTGTCGATAAGTTATGGTCCAGCCTGATAGCAGGTAAAAGCGGTATAAGTACATCCGAATCTATTGATATCACTAAGCACGTTGTAAAAATTTCAGGCGAAGTTAAAGATTTTAACCCTGAAGATTATATTGATCCTAAAGAAGCTAAAAAAATGGATAGATTTGTCCAGTTTGCAATGGTTGCAGCAGATGAAGCAATGAAGGATTCTAAACTGGATATGGAAAAAGAAGACCCTTACAGAGTCGGTGTAATAGTCAGCTCTGCTGCCGGCGGTTATAAAACTTTTGAAGAAAACCACATAAGAATTCTTGAAAAAGGTCCTAGCAAATGTTCGCCGTTTACTATCCCTATGATGATTGTAAACATGCCATCCGGCAGAATTTCAATGAAATACGGATGCAAAGGTCTTAATAAAGTTGTAGTTTCAGCTTGTGCAACCGGTTCACATTCAATCGGAGATGCATTCCGTTCAATTCAATACGGAGACGCTGATGTAATTCTTGCAGGCGGCTGCGAAGCTACTATTTGCGACGTCGGCGTAGGCGCTTTTTCAAGTGCAAGAACTTTATCAAAACGTAATGATGAACCTACAAAAGCATCACGTCCTTATGACAGAGACAGAGACGGTTTTGTAATGTCAGAAGGCGCAGGTGTTCTTGTTCTTGAAGAATATGAACACGCTAAAAAACGTGGGGCTAAAATTTATGCTGAAGTAGTCGGATACGGACAAACTGCAGACGCTTATGATGTTGTAGCTCCTTGTCCTGAAGGTAAAGGCGCAACTAAATCAATGGAATTTGCTCTTGCTGATGCCGGTATGAAACCACAGGATATTCAATATATTAATACACACGGTACAAGCACAGGCCTTGGCGATATTGCGGAATCTAAAGCGGTAGCTAATGTATTTGGTGATTTGAGCACAAATCCGACTTTGCTGGTAAGCTCAACAAAAAGTATGCACGGTCATATTTTGGGCGCAACAGGTGCTATTGAAGTCATTGCCTGCGTTAAAACTATCAATGAACATATTGTTCCTCCGACTATTAATCTTGATAATCAGGATGAAAAAGTCGCTAATTTGAACTATGTTCCGCATAAGGCTGTTAAAGCGGATGTACACGCTGCATTGAGTAATTCATTCGGATTTGGCGGTCAGAACGCAACTATCATTGTTAAAGAAGTTAAATAGGACTTTTAAATATTATAAAAATTCACCACTGAGTTTAAATGTACTGGTGGTGGATTTTTTTTGCGGGCAATTTTTTAAGTCGAAATGTTTTTATATATATAATATATAATCGAGGAATAGCTATGCCTGGAGACTTGGACAGTTTCATAGACATTTTGAAGAGCCGTGATGGCGATGATGTTTTGCTTAATGATGCTAAAAATGAATATAGCGCTGAATTAAGCAGAGTTGAAACTTTTGCGCGTGATTTGGGGGATAATATTGTCGACGGGTTGAAAAATACTTTCTCAAATAAAGATAAAAAGACCGTTACACCTGTATCAAATGAGCCTCTTCCATTAACTCAAAAGCAAAAAGGAAATAACCTGTTTAATGACGTGGGATGTGATTTTAAGGGCACATATTTTCGTTTTGATAAACCTCTTACAAAAAGTAAAAATACTTCTATATATACTGATATAGGCCCGAGAAAACAGGATATAGGCATTGAATATAAGAAAAATGACTCGACAGTTCGTTTGGGAGTAGAACATAAACATTCTGTCGGAGCTGCAGTTGTCAATTATAACTACGATACCGGACTTGGTAATTTGTCAGTAGAGGCAAAGGCATCTAAAGATGTAAACGGTGTAGGTGCTTCGTACAGGGCAAAAGGCTTAAAAATCAATGCATCTGTATGGGAGGGAGACGGTGTTCTTGTCAATTTCGAGAAAAATATGCAAATTCAAAAAAGTGATGTAACTTTTGGCGGTGTAATAACTGATGATTACGGCTTTGTATATTGCAGAATTGCATTATAACTTCTTTTCGCGCCTATTGCATATTTTTGAAATATACTGTATAATTCATAAGACAAGAGGAATTTAATACTTAAAAACTACTAGATTTCTTTTCAAAGATACTTTAAAATGGAGAAGAACTATGTACCAAGACGAAAAATTAGTCTGTGAAGATTGTGGAAAAGAATTTATCTTTACAGCCGGTGAACAAGAATTTTACGCTGAAAAAGGTCTTGTCAACAAACCGAAAAGATGTCCTGAATGCCGCAAGGCTCGCAGACAAAAAAACAGAAGCAAAAGGAAAATGTATGATGCAGTTTGCTCTAAATGCGGAGCAGCAACACAAGTTCCTTTTAAACCTATTGAAGGAAAAGAAGTCTATTGTAAAGATTGCTTTGCTCAAATTAATGCAGCAACGGAAGTTTAAAAGTTTTACATATATGATTGCTTGAAAAGAGGAGATGATATTTCATCTCCTCTTTTTTGGCTGCAAACGGACAAATAAGATGTCTGCAGTTATTGGGCAATACAATTATTTAAATATTCAATTGTACTGAGCTTTTCGTCATATAAGTATTTGATAAAACTAAGGTATGCCGCATCATAAGACGTTATGATAAGGTTAATCTCAAACCCGTCAGTGCAAAACGGCTCGTAATCGTATACAACATAACTGTTATATTTACTTTTCCATTCTTTGCGTTCAATATGGCTGTTATTTTCTTCGACTATATCTTCAAGCCAGGCAACCATATTTTTATTCACATTTTTCATTTCCATACGATTATATTTGCTGCAATCGTGACAGTCGTTTCCCATAAGCATTAGTAAATACTCCAAAAATATATCTTATACAAAAATTGTAAATGTTTTTGGAGTTTAAATAATCCCCTTTAGGGATAAGTAAAACATAGTATGATTTGCTAATTTCCAATTAAAATTTTGTAACTTTCGGGTAATTGGCAGGCAGATTTAGGGATGCAAAGAACCCCGTATTTTTCTGCTATGAGACTGATATTATATGTTGCAGAAATTATTATAATTCCGGTATTAATATACTCTTTGTAAGATTGAATCTGGCGGATTAACCATTCTCCCGCATACAGCGGCGCAAAGTCTGTTTCCATCTGCATATCCGTTAAAATGATGTCAAAAGGGGTGTCAATATTCAAAGTAACTGCATCAAGTCCTTCTCTTGCTGAATTTGCAGTTTCTATTTCGACATTATTTTCGCCGAAGAGTTCCAGAACCCTTCTTTTATGGAATTCGACCCATTTTTGAGAATCGTCAACTATCAGGATTTTTTTCATGATGTCATTATACCAGATAAAAGGGCAGGATTACAATATCCTGCCTCTTTTATAAATTAAAATTTTGTCTGAATGCGGGTTTATATATTTATAAATTAGTCATCTTCAATCGGAATGGTTATCATTAAGGCATCTCCGACTTTTTCTTTTTGCATTTCGTTCAGGTCTACATTTTCATCAAATGAATAATTTTGCATGAATTTGTAAATGGCTTCTCCTTTTCGACTGTTTCGGACTCCTGCGGCATTTATGCTCAGTGTATCACCGTTTGCCTTTACTTCAACATTTTTAGGGTCATTATCAAACGGTTTCAGGTCAATAATTATTTTGTATGCATCAGGTGTTTTTTCGATGTGAGAAATTGCGGCTGCTCTTTTTTCCATTCGGAATTCTTTTTTCATATGTCTTTTGAAAGCTTTTTCCATATTGCGTTCCTGATTCATCATCATATTATCCATTTTTCGCATCTGGTAAACAGGATCGTATAATCTTTTAAAATGCCAGTCAGAAACTGCATAAAACGCACAGAATGCCCCAAGAAATACCAGTAATGCAGTTATAAGGTGTCTCATTACGTGATGATTACAGAGAAAACAATCATCTTCACGTTTGTGGTCATTTCTATCTTCTTGTCTGATATTTTCGTCCATTTTCAAGCTCCTTTCTTATGTACGATTATTTTATTTCAAATAAATTTAAAATGTCTATAGCATAATCGGGTAATTTATTTACGGATAATTTATTGCAAAATTTTAAAAAGATGTTATCATGTATATATAGTTCAGTTATAAGGAGTATGAACCAATGGCAAAAGTTTTAGTTACAATGCCCGATGAATTTTTAAGCAAAGTTGACAGTATTGCAAGCAATGAACAGCGTACAAGAAGCGAACTTATCAGAGAAGCTCTTAGAACTTACTTCAGACGGGTTTCTATGCAGCAATCCCAAAGAGCTGCTGATGATGCAAAAACACTTGAAGATTTGATAGGTTAAACTGTTGTATTGACTTCTTTAATAAATGTTTCGACCCACTTGACGAGGGTTGATATGTCGTATGGTTTAGGGATGTAAAGATCCGCACCAGAATCCAGTATAAGTTCTTTGTCGTGTATAATTGAAGTCATGATGAATTTTGTATTTTTATAATTATCAAGTTTTTTTAGTTTTTTGCAAATATCAATACCTGCAAGGTTATCAACATTTCCCGCATCGAGCACGATTACGGCGGGTGTGTTGTAATTTGTAATCATACCGGCATCGTAGATTACATCTGCGTCGTAACCCTGAATTTTAAAAATTGTATCCAGCAGCAGTTTCATTGATTCATCGGGTTCAATAATCAAAACTTTTTTATTGAATAATGGTGTTTTTACGGAGTTTTGTCCTGTAATTTGGGGTCTTTCCATTAAGTAATTTGAGGCAGCAGGCAGGTTTGCCATTGAATGGATTTGAAGTAGTGAATTAACAAGCAGTGTCGGGTCTTTGTAGTTATTGAATTTGTTTGTTACGATTCCTATTGTTGTGTGGACAAAATCCGCGCGTCTTCCGGCAACGTCATCTCCGCTCATTATTATGTAGCCGCGTTTGTTGTCAGGGATTGTGTAGAATTTTGAGCGCACAGAGTCAAAGGCAAAGGTCAAGAAATTCGCAATTTTTTCTGCTTTTTCGGTTTCTGTTATTATAATAAACTTATTTTCGGAAAATTCGCCGAGATAGTCTGTTTCGCTTAAAGCAGAGCGGATTATGGCGATGTATGTTTGAATAAGTTTATCTGAGGCTAATTCAGTATAATTTTCTTTGTAGCTGTTGTAATTTTCAATGCTGACAAGCATGCATGCCCAATCTGTACTGCTATGGAGAATTCTTTTTATTGCGCGCATTGAATAATTCTTGTTCGGGAGCAGCTTTTTGTAATCCAGATTTGACTCAAATTCCCGTCTGAGATGTGCAAAAATACGCATGATAAACTCATCAGGATTTACAGGTTCTGATATAAAGTCATCTGCACCGCTTTCCAGCACCTGAATTCTATCCTGAAGTTCGGCGGATTTTGACATGCCTATTATAATCGGGCGTGTATTGTATGTGAGGGCTCTTATTTTTTTGCAGTAGTCGGATAGGTCATTATCTATGCTGTCTGAGATTAAAATAAGGTCGGGTTCTTTGTCCTGAATGGTTTTCATTGCAGAAATCAGGTCTTTTGAGACAATAACGGTGTTATTAGCTCCTGCAAGAAGTTTTTTGTATTTTGTTGAAAGTTCCCGTCTTTTATCAATGATTAAGGTTACTGACTGCATTTTGCCCTCGCATAATCTTCCATGCTGCCAAGTGGCAGAAGTACCTCAAAAGTTGTTTTGTTGCCGTTTGATTTAACTGAAATTTGTCCGTGCATTTTTTCTACAATATTTTTAGTGATAAAAAGCCCCAGACCGCTCCCCTGAACTTTTCTTGTCAGAGGATTATCTATTCTTGAAAATTTTGTGAATATTTTTTCGTAATCTTTTTCATCAATTCCTATTCCTGTATCGGTAACCTTTATTGAAACGCATTCGGCGCAGTCAGCCAGATTTACGTCAATATACACCGTTGTATTGTCATCGGAGTATTTTGCGGCGTTTTCTATCAGGTTTGTCATTATCTGCTGGAATTTGTCTCTGTCTGTAAAAACAGGTGGGATGTTTTTATTGAAATTAAGCTCAAAGTCGCGGGTTTTGTACTGATTTTTTACAATAGAAACTGTTTGTTCTATCAGCGGTTTAATATTTGTTTCTTTGTAGACAAAATTATCTTTTGATGATTGCAGTTTTGTGACTGAGAGCATATTTTCTACCAGTCCGATAAGTCTGTTTGACTGTTCTTCTATTATTTTAAGAAATTTTTTCTTGCTTTCGTCATCAAGTTTGTCCCACGATTGGAGCATTGTCTGAGAAAATCCGCGTATGGATGTCAGAGGTGTTCTAAGTTCATGGCTTACTGTTGAAATAAAATCTTCGTAGTTTTGTTCTATTGTTTCCATACGCACATTATAACAGATTTTTTATCATATATGAATTTTTTAATCTTTTGTTTAGAATTTGACAAACAATAACACGAATTTTATTATTATTTGTATGGCAGACGGCATTGTAAAAATTAATTATCACGGGTTCTGGCAGAATTTCGATAAAGAAAATAATTTGTTGATAAATGCATTGAGAAAAAATTTTGATGTAGAAATCTCTGATAAGCCTGATTTCCTTTTCTGCTCGTGGTTTACTGATGAGCCTTGCAAGGATGAAGAGTGCATAAAAATTTTTTATTCATACGAAAATCGTACTATGAATATGCTTTTGAACGGTTTTCATTATGCAATCGGGTTGAAAAAGGTAAAATTTAGTAATAAAAATAACCGCTATTTGCGCCATTGTATTTGTCCGGATATTCCGTCCGAATACAGAAAAAATCTTCCTGATAGTCTTGCCGGTCGTAAGTTTTGTAATTTTATTTACAGTAATACCCTTCGTGGTGATAATGTAAAGAATAGAGAGCTGTTTTGTCAGAAGCTTATGGCGTATAAATCTGTTGATTGTCCTGGGATTGCTTTAAATAATACGAATCCGATAGGTGCATTAGATACTCCGGATTGGGAAAACGTAAAAATTAATTATCAACGCAATTATAAATTTTCAATAGCATTCGAAAACAGTATTGCGGACGGATATTCCACAGAAAAGATTAATCATCCGTTTATGGCGGATTCAATTCCTATATATATGGGGAATCCTTCCATCGCAGAGGATTACAATCCGAAAGCTTTTATAAATGCAGCGGATTACCGGAATTTTGATGAAGTTATAGAACGTATTATTGAGCTTGATAATAATGATGCACTTTATATGCAAATGCTCAGAGAGCCTTTGTATTTAAAAGAACCTGAATATGACAGACAGCTGGAGGAGTTTCTGTTTAATATAGTGAATGCCGGTAATACGAAGGTTACAAGATTAATTAAGCCGTTTTTCAGTATATAAAAAAAAGCCGTCTTGTAAGAAGAACGGCTACCAGACTTGGGGAGGAGGTATGAAAAACTTTCGTTTTTCATATCTATATTCCACAAGACGGTTATTTTTTGTTAAAACTTTTATTTAGAGTTTAAATATCATACGTTTGGAGTACTTCACAAAATGTTAATTTACAAAAGTTTATAAAAATGAACTTTTTTTTGAATGTTTTCGTTATAATTATATAACACTGATTGTAGGAAGAATAGAAAAAGAGGAATTTATATGGTTAAAAAATTTTTATCAATTTTTATGGCTGCGGGTATTTTGCTTGCGGGGTTAGGTTTGAATGCGGATGCGATTGCTGCTCCGGAACATCGTACTAAGCATTCACAGCATCGTGTTATAAAACATAAGCAACACAAACATAAACGAACTGTAGTGAAGAAAAAACATAAGGATGACCACAAGTTTTTTAAAAAACACCAAAAACATAAAAATATTAAAAAAGACAAAAAACATTCAAAGTTCTTTTTCAAAAAGAAACACCATAAACAAGTAAAAAATAAGAAAAAAGAATTCAAATTCAAAAAACATCACAAACCCCAAAAGAAAGTCCAAAAAAACAAAAACCAAAAACACCCGAAACACGGATTCTTCCATAGAGTATTCAGAAGAAAATAACTCGCAATTTGTTACACACACCCGAACAGGGTGTGTTTTTTTATATTGACTTATAAAAACTGGTTTTTCCACAAATTATGTTTTGCCGCTAAATTAAAGAGTCATCCGAAGGCTTATCTTTGAATGACTCTTTATTGCTATAAATATTATAATTATCAGTTTATCCCTGAACATCCATTTCTTTTTCAAACCCGAATAAAGAACTTACTGATTCATCGTCATGAATTCTGGAAATAGCCTGTCCGAGCAGCGGAGCTATGGATAGTTGAACGATATTCGGCGGCATGTTTTCCATATCAAGCGGAATTGTATTTGTAACAACGCATTGTTTGATAGGTGCATTTGCAAGTCTTTCAATTGCAGGGCCTGAGAATACAGGGTGTGCCGCACATACATAAACATCTTTAGCACCTTCTCTTTTAAGCAGTTTTGATGCTTCACAGATTGTTCCTGCGGTATCAATAATATCATCAAACATAACGCATACTTTGTCTTTAACTTCACCGATAACGTGAGAAGCTATAGCCTCGTTATGTTTATCTCTGCGTTTATCAATAATTGCAAGCGAGCATCCGATAGCTTTTGCAAAATGTCTTGTTCTTTGGACGCCTCCGGTATCAGGACTTACTGCAACCATATCGTTAGGATTGATACCGAGATTTTTTATGTAATTAACCAGAATAGGAGTTGCAAAAATGTGGTCAACCAGAATATTGAAGAACCCTTGGATTTGTCCTGTGTGCAAATCCATTGCAAGAACTCTTGTTGCACCGGCTGTGGTTAATAAATCGGCAACAAGTTTTGCCGTGATAGCTTCTCTGCCGGAAGTTTTTCTGTCCTGTCTTGCATATCCGTAATAAGGGATAACAGCAGTAATGGTTTTAGCGCTGGCACGTTTGAATGCATCAATGATGATAAGCAATTCCATCAGATTTTCGTTAACAGGATTACAAAGCGGTTGTATAATAAAAACATCGTCCCCGCGTACACTTTCCTGAACCTGAACATAGATTTCGCCGTCTGCAAAATTTTTAATAACCATAGGTCCGATAGAAGTACCTAAGTAGTCGGCAATTTCCTGAGCCAATTTTGAGTTGGCGCGTCCCGCGAACAACTTAATGTCATGAGTAGGGTTTATGGCCCTTTCTAACTGCGGGAAAGTCATTTCTACAACCATTCTGTTGAATCCTTTCTGTCTTTCTGCATTTTAATTATAAAACGTTGAGGGTTTTTCATCAATATTTTTTTAAGTAATATTAATGTTTGGATTTATATTAAAACTCCGGCATGATTTTTTTTGCTACTCTTCTGCAAGGTTGTATCTATGTTCAGGGTATGATATAATGGATATATAACATTATTTATTGAAAAGAAAGGAAGTTAAAATGCTGAAACGCTTGTCAAACGCTCATTTCGGGGGGGGGGTATCCTGATTTGAGCACTATTAAACGATTTATCCCATTTAACTTTGTAAAAAATAATAATCCGTCTAAAAAATATGCATTTACTCTGGCAGAAGTTTTAATCACAATTGGTGTAATCGGAGTTGTTGCAGCCATGGTAATGCCTGGTATTGTAGAGAACGTACAGGAACGAATTCTTATAGTAAAGCTGAAGCAGACATATAGTATTTTGTCAAACGGACTGAAGAGGATGACAGCCGAAAATGGTACAATAGACACTTGGGGTGCTACTGCAGAAGCTCGTGAAGCAAAATTACGAGAGCTGATGCCAAAGTATTTTAATGTTTTGACATATTGTAAAAAGGGGGAGCTCGGATGTTTTGGAAAAGAATACACAACGCACCTTGTAGATGAACTTGTAGGAAATGCCGGTCATGGACTAATTCCTGTTAATACATATAATTACAGTGATTCGGTTTTGCTTGCAAACGGTATTGCCGTAATGTACGGATTGACCAGTCCTAATTCTGGGAATGAAACTACTTATACATGTTCCAAAACAGTAGGAGAATACAATTCAGATGTATTGAATTCAAAAGAGAGCTGGTTAGAAACATGTATGATAATCGGAGTTGACATAAACGGGCCGGCAAGACCAAATGCCGCATCAGAAGACTGGTTTGGTTTTTATGTTGTAAAAGACGGATTAGTTCCTACGGGTACGCAGGGATCTAGAAACTGGAGCTGGGTATTGTCTTTTGATAATGCATGTTTGAGTAAAAGTGCATTTAGTATTCCATTCCAGACAAACTGTACAGCGTGGGTGCTGGCAAACGGAAACATGGATTACAAACGTTGTCCTGAAAAGTTAGGCTGGGGCTCTGACAAGGCAAAAAGTTGCAAGTAATTTGAAATGCTTGGCAGCGAATCTAAGAAAAATCATGATACTCTTCCCTCGCCCTGTCAGATTGACCTCTGTGAGGGGGCAAACATAATGTTTGCATCAATACTATTTCCACAGACTGAGAAGTCGCCTGTATTAGATAATCAAAAACTTATAAAAACTTTCTACAAGTCGGCTTTTGTATAATCTTGAATACCCTCTCCTAAGTAGGAGAGGGGGAAGGGGTGAGGTATGATTCCCAAAAAGGGGGGGTGTGCACCCCCTTAACCCCGCACCAATATTCTTTCTTTTTGTTGCGATGCAAATAGAAAGAATATTGGATAAGAAAGAAAAACACGCGACCGAAAGAAACGAGTCATCAGAAACTACGTTTCCGAACCTTCCTACGGCAAACATAACGTTTGGCAAACGAAACGTTTGCATCAATATTCTTTCCACAAACTGAATAGTCGCCTGTATTAGATATTCAAAAAAAC
>CALUVN010000008.1 GCA_944324235.1 Candidatus Gastranaerophilales bacterium | reverse complement strand
GGAGAGGTAAGGTAGACGCAGTCTACCGATTCCAGAGCAGAGTTTGATAATTAAATAATATTCCGCGCCCTTGTGGCGGAATCGGTAGACGCGTTGGACTTAAAATCCAATTGGGTGTATAACTCAGTGCCAGTTCAAGTCTGGCCAAGGGCAATTTAAAAAAAAGAGACTCTTAACGGGGTCTCTTTTTTGCTATGCAATATTAACAATATCAGTCTTTTTTATGAGCGTAAGGTATGCCTTAAGCTCATCCATCTTTTCTGAAATGTTTTTAATAAGTCCATCAAGACAGTTTAAAACTTTCTCTTTGTTATTGAGTCTAATTTTCCCGAATAGCGCCGGATAAACAATACTAGCCGATAAAGTATCATTAAAGGATTTGATTTGGCTATAATCATTCCTATCAATGAAGTTAACGACATCGCATAAATTAACAAAAATTTCAGCAGAAGCGCACTTGGCATTTAAAAGTTTGTCTTTAAGAATGAAAGATTTTACTTTGAGTAAATTAGTATAAATATCATTGTAATATCCGAAAATTTTAATTTTTTTCTGAGGCAAAATTTCTTTAAAGTAGTGCATAGCCTGCTCATAACCAAGCTGTGAAAGGTGGAGGCGTTTATCTTTTGATTGATTAAAATCAACAATATTAACATCCCCCGTATTTATAGTACAGTAATCAAATTTGTCACAAGCACCATAAATTTCCGTAATAAAAGAAGTCCCCATAGCTGTCATGCAGCTATATACCGCATTCAAATACTCAATCGGATTAAAATCAGTACCTTCGAAGTCTCCTTCAAGTCTAAATTCAAGAATTCTTTCGTCAGGCGGACAGAGATTAGGTGAAAGTTTCCACATAGGCCAGCTTTTTTGTAAATCGCCATCCACAAGAATTGAATTTTCATACTCAATCGGACACATGAGTCCTGGCATACTGGAGGAAATTCTAACAGCCTTTGCAACTTCAAAATCTGGTGTAACAAACTTTGAAAATTCCTGACATTCAAAATTGGATAAATCCGTAGTTATGATTACAGCATTTTTATTCAAATCTTTAAAAGTAACAGGGGGATTTTCTCCTTTTACATAACTGTCGCCATAATATTTTTTTTCAATAAGCTCACGCATCCATTCAAGAAAAACTTCCCCTTTACTTATTGCAAACTGCTGCTTAATCCCAAATTGAATGTCCATGAACAGATTAAAGTTTACTTTAAGAAAAATATCTTCTATTTCATCTGCATCGTAGCCTACGCAAACAAGAGCAGCCACAATTGAACCAACTGAAGAACCTGCATATGTATCAGATACTATACCAACTTTTTCCATGGCTCTTAGAGCACCAACATGCGCAATACCTCTGATAGCTCCTCCGCCGAATAAACAAGTATATTTTAAAGGATTTTTAATCATAAACTAATTATACCACTCCTTAAAATTTTATGTCAGTATCGAACAGGGTATCTTTGTAATAGTCTATTTCCTTAGCAGGCATAGAATAGTCAGCCTGCAGATTATCTTTTTGAAGAAAAACACCAAAGACTTCACCCTCGAATACAAGTTTCCAATCCTCAGAATTTTTTAAAGTATCATATACAGGATAGTACTTTTCAATTATCATAATTTCGGGAGGATACTTTTTCAAAACATCATCCCAACCCGGATTAACAAGGAAGAACTTTTTCAAAAGTGGAATCATTTCGTCATAATAGACTTCCTCATATCTGCCATCCATGTAGATGAGATTGTTCGGATATAATTTATATGAAATGTAGCTTCCAAGCCCGAAATTAGAAAGGATATTACCTTTTAAATTATTTATTTTGATGAATTCAACCTCCCTGACAGGATAGGCTGCATAGTTCAACGGGACGGTGTATTCCTTTGATGCCAACGAAAATATAGACATTATAATCACCATGATGTATATAATTTTTTCGGTAAAAGCAGGAATATTTAATTTTTTTCCAAAATTATATATATCATCATAGCAATAGCAGCAGGCAGATATTACAAAAAACGGTATCATTTTAACATGACTAATCGCAAGGTATAGAGTTACAACAAGGACAATCCACTTAACTTTATCCTGTTCGGAGTACCATTTTGCAAAATTTGAATTTTTGATATTTTTTACAACAGTATAAACTTCTGTCCCAATGATTGAGAGCATAAATATTTTAAACATTATTTGTCTATTCATCTGGTACTTTGAGAAAATTCCCCACCACTCGGAGATGTCAGGACGTTCCATAGTTGTAGCAGAAAATAAAAATTTTATATACTCAAATCCGTAAGGATTTATGACAAGAAAAATTACAGACGGGATGAGTGTGTAAACATATTGTTTCCAATTTTTTTTGTTTAAAAATTCACCGAAAGCATACATTGCAAGCAAACCAAGTCCTGAAACAACGCCACCGTGGACGTTATTCCAGAATATAGTTATCAACGGAATTAGAATTAAAAATTTACATTTACCTTTTCGCGCGAGTTCCAGTATATATATAAACAGTGTGAACAGAAGAAAACTAAACATATGACAGCGCACAGGTGATGAAAAATTTTGGTTTAAAGCCATAATTGCAAATATATATATAAATAAGCAGTACGGCATAACATTATATTTAAGCTTAACAATTTTTGCTATAGTCAAAAATATTCCAAAAGTGAACAGAGCCTGCAAAATAACAAGACTATATGGGCCTAAATATTTCAAAACAAGGTAGAAGATTACACCCGAACCCCATTCATGATCCCACCAAGTATGAGTCGGTGTGTATGACAGAAAATCAGTCTTAATAACCTGATGTCCTTCAATAACCCCCATACCTGCTATCAGTCGTGCCCACAAGTCAAAATCATAGTTATTTACCAGCAAACTGACAGCCAACACAAAGATAAACAATGTGAAGTAAAATAAAAGTTTTCTCTTTATCCCCATATTCATATTTAAATTTTAACATAAATATTAAAAAAGCAGGAAATGTAAACTTTCCTGCTTTAAACTTATATGCAAATTAATAAAATAATTTTAAGCTGCAATAGAGCCTTTGATTTCTCTGATGAGATATTCAGCAACCCATTCAAAATCTTTATTAACTTTAGCTGCTTTTTCAAGGTATTCAACAGAAGCATCACCGATTCTAATCAGTGTCATAGCAACAACACCACGTTTGATACCTCTTACAACCTGTAATTGGTCAACCAATTGAGGAAGAACTTTAGTACCGATATCAACTAATTTGTTTTCTAATTCATTTTTAGTAACATTGTCTGCATTTTCCAATTTAGTTAAAATTTCATTTACTGATTCCATAATTGTCTCCTAATTGCTTTTCTCTATGTTCTTATTATAATTCAAAAGATAGGTGAACTTTGATTTCCTTACATAATCTTTATATCGTATTTACATGAAAAAAAACGCCATAAATATGGCGTTTTTCAAGGTTAAGTATCTTTTTATAAAATCTTATGCTGAGTACATTTTGAAGTTTCTTTCAATATTTTTATCAAGAACACTTTTGATTGAATCATATTCAGTTTGTAAAGATTCATGCTCTGTATCAATATTTTTAAGCTGCATGTCAAACTGCTTATCTTTTGCTTCAATTTTAGCCATAGTTGAGTTATATTCAGCCTCAGCAATTGTAGCTTCAGTTGTGTCCGTAGTTTCAGTAATATCACTGCAATTTGTGTACAGCGTTGAGCACCAGTTATTACTTTGGTCAACCTGTTCCATTGATACCAGCCCGCTTTCTAAGGCGAATTGAAGCCATTCAGCACTTGTAGCAAGTCCGTTTTCAAGAACCTGATAATTAAGTTTTATTTCTTCTTCAACAGTGCCATCATCCTTTTCTGTTCTTTCAACAATTTGCATTCTGTTAAATAAGTTTGTGTACCATTGTGCTTTTGCCGTAGCATCTTCATTCGGGTTTGTTGTATCAATCCATGTTACAATCGGGTCACCGAGTTCGTTGAATACTGCATCAAGAATAAGTACATCAAGTACACTTGCGAATCCAGTTGTTATATTACCCTTATCTTTCTCTTCAAAAATAAAGGCTAAATCATTAAGCTTTTGATAATCATTTGGTCGGTCACTACCAAGCATATATATTGATAAAGCACTTGCGGCAGCTAAAAAGCGATTTTTTGCATCATTTGCAGCCTGTCCCTCAGGACTTGAGTCAAAGGTTACTTTATTAATATCAGTATGTTGACTTATTGAGTCTAGGAATGTTGACATGAATGAATTCAATACAGATTTCAAGCTAGCCGCATCTATAAAATCTGAGCATCTGACATTTGCATCTGTAGCCCATTTTGATGAATCTCTTTCATAGGTATATGTATAGCTATTACCATCTTCTATACATGTTACTTTACCAGGTAGGTTAAAAGGCGCCAGTGTAATAGAGCTGTCAATAGATGTAACCGATCCTGCTGGAGTAATCTTAACAGCACCATCAATAATAAGGTTACCGTCTGCATCTATTTCATAAGGTGCTCTGTCAAAAGCATCGCTTTGTTCCTCTAATTTAGTAATAAAGTCATCAAAGAATGTGTCACCTTGAATTGCAAGCGGTTTAAAATTAGAATTTATCGTATTTATCCAGTTAGTAACAACGTTTCTTGCACCGCCTAGATCACCTATACTGTTAATTTGGTTTTGAATATTACCTAAACCACTAGTATTTTGATAACTAGTAGAGTTGATATATTTTTCATATGCTTTGATATATGCATCATAACTGTCACTATATTCACTGAATAGAGGCTCAAAATTACTGTTATACTCTGTTCCAGAAAGTATTGCGTCATAACCTTCATGAACAGTACCTTGTGTATCTTCACCACCAAGATACATTGCCTTCAAGTCTTCACCAGTCAAGCCTGAAGTTTTGCCAGCATCTGTATCTAAACCTAGACATGCATCAATCATTTCTGTTGATATGTTATCAAAGAAAGTTGTACTTTTTTCAAGGTTATATGATTTCAAAAATTCTTCAAGATCATAAACAGGTTTGTCTGGATCAGCACTTACGTTACTGTTTTCAAAGTTAAATGCGTCCTCTTCTGATACAAGAATTTGTCCGGAGAGGTTTCTTAAACCATACTGGTTATTGTAAGAACTGTAAGCTGTTAAGTTAGCAAATGTTAATTCTTTGTTTAAAGGATTTCCCTTAACATCATAAGCGGAATACATCATTTTTGTATCATTCAAGGCAGCAACATACCGTTCGCTAGCCTTTGAACTTTCGGTAGCAAGACGGATTTTTTGATTGTTAATAAGCTGAGATCTCAACTCGTTATCAGATAAACGACTTGTGATTGATAATAATCTCGCTTGTGATGCCGCCATTCCCATAGTTGACGATGTTTCCTTTCAGGTATCCTTAGTAACTTTTTTGTCCTTACTATGGTTATCGGCTTATTTTATGCATTTCTTTAATAATTTCAGCTGTTATGTTAACAAATATTTACAATTTAGAAATTTTTATTAACGCACGCTTTAGCGCATCTATTTTTTTTGAATCAGTTCCTATTCCGCAGAGCAGCATGGTTGATTTGCCATTCGTAATTTCGTCTTCAATGCCGAAATCATCATACAAAAGTTCAGACAGTTGAAAACCACTCAAATTATCAACTTTTACAAGAATTTTTGTTATATCGTCACCACCGAATTTACAATTCTGACATGCAGCACGTAAATCTTTAATACTGCTTACAAGATTATTAATTTGTTTTTTGCATCTTTTAGAATTCAGATAGTTTATATTTGCCTCTATAGTTGCCAGCAAAGGATAAGACGGAGATGTAGTTGTTATCATCGAAAGAGTTTTTTTAGCATCAATACCGCAATTAACATGAAGCAAAGCAGTTGGATTAAGACCGCCTGCGGTTTTATGCAAAGATTGAATTGTAAAGTCCGCGATTTTAACTGCAGATTCAGGGAGTTCATCAGAAAACGGATACAATGCACCATGCGCCTCATCTACAATTAAAATTGTGTTGTATCTACTGCATACAGCTTTTATTGATTTGATATCAGAAACATAACCTTCATATGTAGGCGAAGTAATAATTACAGCTTTTATATCATTTTTTGCCAGAAAATCTTCAATTAACTCGGGCGGTGTCGATGCTGGAACACCCCAGTCCGTATTTAAAGGCAATTCGTAAAATACAGGCGTACCACCTGCAAGCTTTACGGCATTCAAATGTGAAGGGTGAGCATTATTCCACAAAAGTACCTTTTCACCTGCTTTGACACAACTTAAAACAGCAGCATGTATACCCGATGTTGAACCATTTGTTAAAAAATGTGTCTGCTTAGTACCATAAATTTCAGCAGCCTTACGTTGAGCCTTTACTAAAGCGTCCTGTGGATTGTGGGTATCAGTTTCTGAAATATCGGATTTATAAAAGTGCCTGAATTTGTGGTAAATAAAGAATTTACCTGAATGAGACGGGGTAGTAAACAGCTTTGTAGAATTCTTTTTCTTTAATAAGTTAATCAAACTCACAGGAAAACCTATTTATTTCTAATTTCAATAGCACGTTTAGTACAATACTGAATCAAAACCATCTTATCACGATTAGACTTGAATTCAAATCTTCCTGAGTGAGTATAAGTTTTGTCATCATTTTTTTCAACTCTTATTGAAGAATACATACATTCAATACTTTGTTCTTTTGAAAGTTGTAATGTAATGTAGTAAGTTTTTTCAATATCAAGATTTTCTGATGTGATAAATTTCATACCGCCAGCAGAAATATCAAGAGTTTTAATTTTATGAGAAATAAAATCAGCAGACATTTCTGTGTCGTGAACGTATTTAATACGAGTATATTGACGTCTTTGCAAAAATTTATGCTTAGCAGGACTTGAAATTTTAAGCGTTTTGTCATTCATTTCCTTGGTAAATGAAGTAAAGAACAGCATTCCGTTAGGTGTCTGCGTATAAAATTCGCAATAATTGCTTTTGAGAATACCAACAGGCTCATAGTCAAGCTGCAAAGTAAAACCTTCAGAAGTAACCTCAGTAATAGTACCCTTGTTCGCATTTTTAAAATCATGAGGAACCATTACAACACGTTGGTCTTTATTCAGCAATTCTCTCATAGCAAATCCTTTCAATAACTACATCATGACTAAATTATATATTATTTTGGGTTTAATGTCTATTCTTTAAGTAAAATTAAGAAAAGCCCCTCGCATGTGAGGGGCAAAAACTGAGCAATCAGAAGAGTTGAGGATTTACATACTTATAATATAAGTTTTTTAATCCTGATTCATTGAACAAAATAATTAAAAATAAAAACAAAAAAATAGCCCCTTTTAACTAGGAGCTATTTTTTATTAAGTTATGAATTAATTATTCTTTAAGAAAAGATTCATAATTTCTTGCCAGAAGGTGAGTTCTTACCTGATTAATCAAGTCAAGAGCAACACCGACCATGATTATGAGTGAAGTTGCTCCGATACCTTGCAAAGTGGTAATATGAGTGATATACGTTGCAAGTGACGGTATAAGAGCAATTATACCAAGTCCCATAGCTCCGATAAAGGTTGTTTTACTCAAAATTTTATCGAGAGCTTCGGCAGTCGGTTTTCCAGGTTTGATACCCGGAATAGAAGAGCCATATTTTTTCAGGTTTGCAGCTATATCTTTCGGCTGCATGTTCGGCATAATTGATGCATAGAAGAATGTTAAAAGAACAATTAAGCCGAAATACAAAAGATAATATACAATACCATCAGGGCTCAAAATATGTGTTAATCTCATAACCATGTCTTTTGCCGGACCTTCCGCGAAGTTAGCCTGACCTACAAGGCTTAAAACCGTAGAAGGGAAGAGCAAAATAGCAATAGCAAAGATGATAGGCATAACGCCGCCCGGATTAAGTTTAAACGGAATGTAAGAATTCATACCGCCATAAACTTTATTGCCGACCTGACGTTTCGGGTTAACAATAATAACTTTTCTAACAGCTTCCTGCATAATAACAATGAAAATCATTGCAGCAAAGAATATTGCAAGCAATACACCGAGTGCAAGCTGTAAAGAACCGTTATTTGCAACCATTTGGAAAGTTCTTGACGCATAAATCGGGATACCGGACAGGATACCGACAAAGATAATCAAAGAACCGCCATTACCTATACCTTTTTCAGTTATAAGCTCGGAAATCCACATAACAAGTACTGAACCAGCCGTTAAAACAGCTACCGAACTTACAAAGAATAATCCGGGATTAATTCCCGGAACAATTGCACCAGGTAAGTGGTGCAAATATAACATAAACACGATAGATTGAAACATCGCAAGTACAACAGTAAACATACGTGTATATTGCGATAATTTTCTTCTACCGGCTTCGCCTTCTTCTTTTTGCAGTTTTTCCAGTGAAGGAATAACTACGGAAATTAATTGCATAATGATTGATGCCGTAATGTAAGGTCCGATACCAAGAGCAAATATTGATACTTTACCTAACGCACCGCCTGAAAACAAATCTAAAAATCCGATAATATTATTTCCGCCTGCAATTGTACTGAAAACAGAGTTATTAATACCAAAAAGCGGTAACTGAACCCCGAATCTGAATGCTGCAATCATCAGAAATGTAAATATTATCTTTTGTTTTAAGCCGGACGCATTCCACATTGACATCAAATCTTCTGTAGAAGGCATTCTCATTCCTTGTGCCATTATACTAACTCAACCTTTCCGCCTGCTGCTTCAATTTTTTCTTTAGCTGATGGAGTTACATAGCTGGCTTTAACATTCAAAGCAACTTTAACTTCACCATTACCGAGAATTCTAAGTCCTTGGCTGGACGGATGAATTCTTCTTGCTTCAATTAATGATTCTAGACTAATATCTTTGATTCCGAAATTAGCCAGTCTACCAACATTAACAGCAGCGTAGTTGATTTTATTGATAATTTGGAAGCCTTTCAATTTAGGAAGTCTTCTGTATGCAGGCATTTGACCGCCTTCAAAACCTCTTTTAGAGCTGCTTCCTGAGCGTTGACCTTCACCGTTGTGACCGCGGCAAGAAGTTTTACCTCTGCCTGATGAACGGCCTCTGCCAACTCTTTTTGTTTTATGTGTTGAACCTTCTGCAGGGCTCAATGATTCTAATGTAATTTTATCTGCCATTTTATTTTTCCTCTTTCTTGTATGCGATTGCTCGCTATTAACTAACTCTGCAAATTATCTTGCAGCACACGCAATCAGTTTCTACTCAACAACTTCCAGTAAGTGAGAAACTTTATTTACCATACCCATAATGGTTGGGCTGTTGTAATGTTCAACAACCTGATCTTTTTTAGTAAGACCAAGTGCTTTAACAACTCGTCTTTGCGGTTCTGAAGAACCGATTAAACTTCTGACAAGTTTAATTTTGATTTGTTTTTGATCATTTTTAGCCATTTTATTATTTCCTTTATAAATTTAATTAATCCACTAGTTAAGTAATTCTGCCATTGTTAAGCCGCGTTTTTTAGCAACTTCAGAGAACGGAGTGAGAGCTTTCAAAGCGTTCAAAGTAGCGTTTGCAGCGTTCAAAGGTGATTTTGAACCTAAAGATTTTGAAAGAATATTTTCAATACCTGCAAGTTCAAGAACTAAACGGACAGCACCGCCGGCAATAATACCTGTACCTTGAGAAGCCGGTCTTAACATTACAGCACCTGCACCAGAACGACCGGTGATAGGGTGAGGAATAGTTGTTTTAAAGATAGGTACTGTAATAAGATTTTTTCTGCCGTCAGCAATTGCTTTTTGAATAGCAATGATAACTTCAGAAGCTTTAGCGCAACCGATACCGACTTGACCTTTTTGGTTTCCTACGATAACGATAGCACGGAAGCTTAATTTTTTACCACCTTTAACAACCTTTGTAACACGACGGATTTGAACAACACGTTCAGTCCATTCGCTTTGCGGTTTTTCTTCGTGAGTTTCTATTTTTTGTTTTTTGCCGCGTCCTTTTCTTGCCGGTTTTTGAGATTCTTCAGCAACTGAAGTTTCTTCGGCAAGAGCTTCTGCAGCTTCTGCAATTTCTTCATTTTCTGCTGATTGAGCAGAGTCAGAAGTTTCAACTGTCAATTCATCTTTGTTTTCTAAATCCATTTTAGTTTTACCTTTCATTGTTAAATACGAATCTAAATTAATATATTTTTCGAATACACCAAAAAGTAAGCTAATTAAAGCTATTGGTAAAAATATTCGTGAGTAACTTTTCTGACAATTATAAATGTATCATAAAGTTTTTTTATTTGCAAGAGGTCTATTTTTCTCTAGCCAGCTCTAAGACAAGTTCTTGAAGAGAATTTAATCGTTTAAATTCATTTATATATCTTTCGTGTAAGGCGGTCTTCTTTAAGAATATATCTGCCGTTAAAAGCTGTATTGTAATTTGTAATGTTAGTATTCATAAAATCTCCTTCTGTCGATAGAAAACATAAACAAAAATTTTTTTTGCTTAAATCTCATAATTATGACAAAAAAAATTTTTCCCGTGTTTTACATATACAAACGAAAGGACAGTTAATGAAAATAAGTTATAATAATACCAAAACTCATCCTGATTTTAAAGCAAATATAAGAATTAAAGGCGGTCCGGATTTATTGAATGAATTAACACAAAAGATATTGCCTGAATATTCGAAGATAAATAAAAAAAACGAAATTGATGTATTTATACCTGATTACCTGTTCAGGGATAAAAAATATGAATTTTTTGCATCAGAAGCTGCACGCATGGGATACAGCCCGCACTGGCTGGAAATGAATGCTAATTTACACGGCATAAATACAGATTTAAGCAGCTATGGCGAAATTTTTATATTTACCGGTAAAGATGTTGCAGATTTCAGAAAAACAACAGTTTTAGACTCATACCACGATGATATTTATATGTTGAAAGCTTTGGAATTTGCGTCAAAAAAGCCGGAGCATTTAAGACCTCTGGCGCTGATTACACAACGACTTACCTATTTTCAGAACTTATTTGATAATTTCATCAAAGACAAAAAATTCATAAGTGTTGATAACCTTACAGAGTTGAAAAAAGAGCTTTTCAAGTCAGCAGATTAGTCTACAACATGCATTTTTTCAATTGAGAAATCATAGCATTTTCAAACTGCTCGCACTGTGCTTTGTCTTTAGCCTCAAAGCGTAAAGTAAATACCGGTTCTGTGTTACTTTGTCTGATGAGGGCAAAACCTCCGTCAAAGATAATTCTCATACCGTCAATAGTTACTATATCTTTGATATCAGCACCAAAAAGATTTTTATTATTGTTTACAGCCGATTTAAACGCCTCAAGTGTAGCTTTTTTCTTATCATTAGGGCAAGGAAACCTTACTTCATGGGATGAATACACTGCATCAAAGGGTTCAAGCATATCCTGAATTTTAAAATCAGGATTATTTTTTCTGTGCTTTGATATAATTTCAATAATCCTGCAGCCTGCATAAACTGCATCATCAAATCCGTAATATCTATCTTTAAAGAATGTATGACCGCTCATCTCACCTGCAAGAATTGCACCTGTTTCTTTCATTTTCTCTTTAATATAACCGTGTCCTGTTTTGCACATAACAGCTTGCGCACCTGTAGAATTAATTGTATCGTAGAGTACTTGAGAGCATTTTACTTCAGAAACTACCGTTGGCAGCTTTTCTCCTGACTTTTT
This sequence comes from Candidatus Gastranaerophilales bacterium, assembly GCA_944324235.1. GTDB lineage: Bacteria > Cyanobacteriota > Vampirovibrionia > Gastranaerophilales > Gastranaerophilaceae > CALUVN01. The sequence continues at coordinate 39,087 of CALUVN010000008.1, read as the reverse complement.
GCAGCTATCAATTAAATCCATGGCGTATATTAAAAGCAGTTTATCACCTGTTAAAGAATTGCCTGCACTGTCAATAACACCAATTCTGTCGCTGTCGCCGTCAAAAGCGATACCCAAATCAGCCTTGTTGTCTACAACGGCTTTTTTAACAGCATCAAGAGTTTTTTCATCACTCGGATTCGGGTGGTGATTAGGAAAATGTCCATCAGGTTCGGAGAAAAGTTCAATCACTTCACATCCAAGTTCTTTATATAATTTCGGAGCAACAACCCCGCCGGTTGCATTTGCACTATCCACTACAACTTTAACTCCTTTTCCAATACCGGCAAATCGTTTCAACATATCAGCCTGATAATCAGGTATTATATTATATTTTATAACGTCAGCAGAAAATTCAGCAGGAGCTTCTACCCAGTTTTCAAAAGTGATATCGCGCACTTCTTTAATTTGCAACTCATTCAGGGTTTGATGATTATAAGTCATTTTCAGCCCGTTATATTCAGACGGATTGTGGCTTGCAGTAATAATTAAAGCAGCAGTAACCTTATTGCCGTTTGTAACACTTTCAGATACACCGACAACTTCAGAATAATAACCGATAGGAGTCGGGGCAAGACCTAAATCTATAACATGAACACCGGCAGAACGAAGACCGCTTTCAAGAGCTTTAGCAAGAGCTGGAGAATGAAGACGCGCGTCTTGTGTTACGGTAATCCACATATTTTCAGGAGACATTGATGACTTTAGTTCAAGCCATTTCACAAAGCTGCGGCCAACGTTATAATACAATTCTTCAGTGATATCGTCGCCGTAAATTCCTCTGATATCGTTTTTACCAAATGCGTGTTCATATTTTTTCATAATAAAGACTCCCCGTTTAATTTATTCTATAATAATGATACCATGAAAAAATTCATCGGAAAATTTCTTAATAATCACGCTATAGCTGGTTTTCTTTTTATTCTGCCGGCCCTTACCGGTACATTAATATTTATTGTTTTGCCTGTAGCTGCTTCGTTTGGATTAAGCTTTGCAAAGTGGGATCTTCTTAATCCGATTGAGTTCGTTGGTTTTGATAATTACAAACTTATATTTTCAGAACCACTTTTTTACAAAATATTAATTAATACGATTGTTTTTGCGGTTGCAACATCCGTATTTGGGGTAATTATTCCGCTTGTACTTGCTGCTATACTGAACTCTAAAATAAAATGTGCTGAATTTTTCAAAACGGCCTATTTTTTACCTTTCATAACCCCGATGATAGTTATAGGGGTAGTTTGGGAATGGATTTTTGACCCGAACATCGGACTGCTGAACAAAGTGCTGCAGATGAACATAAACTGGTTGTATGACACACACTGGGCAATGCCTGCTCTAATTATCGTTACCGTTTGGAAACTTATCGGCTACAATATGGTTATATTTCTTTCAGGATTCTCGTCTGTTCCTGATAATTTATTCGAAGCTGCAAAAATTGACGGTGCAAATCCGCTGCAAACTTTCATAAATGTAACTGTGCCAATGCTTTCGCCAACTATATTTTTCGTGATAATTATTACAGCGATAAGTTCATTTCAAGTGTTTGACTTAATATATCTGATGACGGAAGGCGGTCCTTTAGACAGCACAAATGTACTTGTTTACTCAATTTACAAAAATGCTTTTGAATATTTTAATGTAGGTAAAGCTTCAGCGATTGCCTATGTATTGTTTGTTATTATTCTTTGTCTGACACTTGTTCAATGGAATTTACGTAAAAAATTTGTCTACAATGAAAGTGACTAAAGCTATTTTATTACAGTCTTATACATCTTGTTTTTAGGAGCGCTGTTGCCAAGTTTTATTATCTTTTCAAGCGCAAATTTAAAAGGATTACAGTTTTTAGATGCTGCGTAGGTAGTTTTCTTAACTTCAACGTAATCATCAAAACTATAAGCAACTAAAACACTCTTTTTAGGCTTGTATGTGGTGAATGATACAACCGGTCTGCCGCTTGCAGACTCGCTTATGTCAAGTTTAACACGTGTGCTCAGCAGTACATTGTCAATATTTTTTCGAGCTTGATTAAGCCTGTCAAATTGATTGTGTTTAACGGCATAGTCTGCGACCCGCTTGAGAGAATCGCTATATAAAAATTTTGCTGTGAATGTCTGCTTGTTTGTATTTTGTACGTTCATTTAATAATTCCTATATGTAAATTATTAAGTGCAGTAAAAATATATTTTTGTCATTTAGTAAAATTTTGTTACAAATCATCGTTTTGCTCTAAAGTTTTTACACATGAAAGCCGAGATATATAAATATGAAATGTTACTAAGGAGAGTAGATGATGTTTGAAGATTTAAAAAAAGAAAAAATAATTGTTGATTTAAAAACACTGATAGAAGATACAGCAGCTTCAAACGGCGAATACGACGAAGATATGGATGCATACTGCACGTTTATGAAAGAACTGATTATGTCAACATCAGGACTAAATTAGCCGATTGTAGATTGATAAAATTCTATAGCGTCGGATAATTTAAGTATGACTAGAATTGTAATCATTGGTGGGGTTGCAGCGGGTGCAAAAGCTGCAGCAAAATCCAGAAGACTTTTACCTGATGCTGAAATAGAAATATACACGCAGGACACTCATGTATCATATTCAGCATGCGGGCTGCCTTACTATATTGAAGGAAACTTTGAAGATTATCGGATGCTTCTTGTACGTTCGCCGGAAGAATTCGCAAAAGACAGAATATATGTACATTTACAAAATAAAGTCACAAAAATCTTACCAGACAGTAAAAAAATTCTTGTTGAAGATATGCAGAATAAAGATGCAAAACTGGTTGATTACGACAAACTTGTAATTGCGACAGGTGCTTCACCGAGAATACCAGATATAAAAAATCTGCCTCTTAAAAACGTTTTTACGCTGCGCACGATAGAAGACGGAATCGCAATTAAAGAAAAGGCTCTATTATCCCGTCATGCAACAATTATTGGCAGCGGCTATATAGGCGTTGAACTGCTTGAGGCTTTTGTTAAACAAAATCTTAAAGTAACACTTGTTGAACAGTCTACGCATTTTATGCCTGCATTTGATAACGACATCTCAGACCTGATACTTGAACAACTAAATTCAATAAGCGCAGAACGATTTAAAATTATCACAGGGGACATTGTCACCGAATTTTCAGGTGATGAAAAAGGTGTAAAAACAGTACGGCTTGCAGGAGGGGATGAATTTGAGACCGATATGGTTGTCGTCTGTGCTGGGGTTACACCAAATATTGATATAGCGAAAGATGCCGGTATTGAAATAGGGCAAACAGGAGCAATATTTGTCAATAAAGAAATGCGAACCTCCAATCACGATATTTATGCCTGCGGCGACTGCGCAGAAAAAACATCACTGATTGACGGGTCAAAACTGTGGATTCCGCTGGGGTCTACTGCAAATAAAGAAGGGCGAGTTGCCGCAATGAATCTTTGCGGGCAAAACGAATCCTTTGAAGGAATTTTAGGCTCGGCAGTAACCCGATGCCTTGGGTTTACAATGTCAATGACAGGATATACAGAAAAAAAAGCTCAAATTAACGGCTTTTCACCAATATCAGCAACCGTCACCAAAAATGACAAAGTCGGGTATATGCCGGATGTAAACAACATTACACTTAAAATTGTTGCTGATACTAAGAGCGGTAGAATACTCGGCGGGCAAGCAATAGGAAGCGGAGATGCTGACAAAAGAATTAATACACTCACAGGCGCGATAATAGCAAAACTTACGGTATCTGAATTTGTATGCAACGATTTGACCTACGCCCCGCCATTTTCGACGACAATAGACCCGCTGCTTAATGCTGCACAAATTCTAAACGCAAAACTTGAAAAAATTAATAACTCATAAGGTTTGCTATATACCGTGCAACACCTTCGCCCATAGAAAAGCAGCTTGCCTGAACTCTGAGCGCTGCCTGCGCCTTAAAGTCCGCTGAAATACATCTGCCAACCACAAATAAATTATCAATATCGGCAGACATTAATGCCTCTATAGGGAGCTGATAATCGCTTGTTATATCAAGTATAGAAGTGTCTTTCTGCGCAGAATGCACGTCTACTGGATAATTTGAAATCAACACCGGATGTTCAAATGTTCTATGAGTTTTTATATCGTCAATTGTATAAATATATTTGCCCTTAATCCGCCTTGAAACCCTTACACCAAGCATATCTGCGATGTTTGAAATGTAAGCATTTTCAAACCCCGGAAAATATGTCTTGCAAAATTTCGTAATCCTCAAAATGCTTGAACGTGCATATTTTAAAGCCATTGATGTATCTATAATATTAAGCGGGTTAATGGTATCAACAATTCTTGGACAATTAAAAGCTACAGCACCAGGCATTCCTGCGACTGTAAATACCTGAAAATAGTTTCTGTCATAGTCTTTAATGATATTTTTACTTACTGCATCATCAAAAAATGGCGCAAGAGCCCAGTTCTTAGAGGTATCCCAGGTATATGCCGTGGAAAGGTGTGTATAACCGTCTATATTCTCTACTGTAGTAACGTTTCTGTCAGAGTCAACTTCAAGAAGCCACTTTCCAAAAACTTCAAGATTAACTCCGCTCATTATAAATCTTAAACTCACTGGCTGATTTTCATGATTTTCATTTAAAAATTCACAATCGGAAATTTTTCCAATTTCGCAATTTCCTGTTGCATCAATTATGTACCGCGCCGCGATAGGTTCTGATAAAATTTTATGAGAAAATACATAATTATTATTAGTATCTATCTGCTCGCTATATTCTGATAATATTTTTGTATTTATAGAAACAGATACAATATCACGCCCTGCTTTTTGAACAGACGTAACTGATGTTCCTAAAAGAACATCCACAGAGGCTTTTTCCATCATACGGTCAAGAGCTATTTTAATCAATTCAGGATTAAACCAGCCACTGTTATTTTGATAAGTCACCTGTCCGCCTATTGAAGACAATTCGGCTATTAAGTCCCTGTAGAATTCAGTATTAATCTGGTTTTCACCGGAAAGCATTACCGGAACAACAAGTCCTGAGGATATTGTTCCACCAAGGTGAATATTTTTTTCAATTAATAAAACCTTTAAGCCGCATTTTCCTGCTATGTAGGCAGCAGCACATCCTGAAGTTCCTCCGCCGGCAACAATTACGTCATACATTTGCGTTTCTCCTTGTGTTTTTTATATATTGAGAACTTGATATAAGATTGCTTGTCTCAACAGCTTTTTTATGAGACTCAATAATTGCCTCATTAGTTGAATTGAAATTTTCATCTCTGTAAACAATACCTGCTTTTGTTTTTAAAAGCCCTAAATCATATTCAGACAGTTCAACTTTTATAAGTGATTTATTTTTGCAGGCAACAGTGCCCATAAACTTTCCTGCTGATTCATTGTATATTTTTCCAACATAAAAACCAGCGTTTAAAAATGCATTACGCACTGCCGCAGAATTTGAATAAGTAAAAATCATACCATTATGATCCAAATGCACATATAAAAGTTTAAAAAAGTCTTCAGTCCAAAGACAAGGGCACTTTGCAGGTGTAAAGGCGTCCAAAAAGACATAATTATACAAATTATTGTCATTTTGAAGAGCAACCCTTGCATCCTCAATTTTTAGGTCAAAAGTAAAATCGTTTAATTTAAGGCATTTGAGAGCCTTTTTATAACTTATAGATACATGGTTATAATATATATTATGTAAAAAGACATTTAAACGCCTTAAAGGGGTGTAAATATACCTGCGATTTCTTTCAAAATTGAATAAATTGACCATAAATTTGTCAAAATAATTGCGATAATTTTTATCCGTTAATATTTGGTTAATTTCAGGGTCAACTAAAAAATTATTAGAATTTTTGATAATTTCTTTTAAAAAAATTATATTTGTAATACGCGACAATTTATTATCAAATGTTGTCTTCTGATTTTCATCTTTGCAATCAGTCGAAGCTGACTGTTTTGGCTTATTTTGTTTTATTTTATTTTTACTTTTATTATTATCAACGTCATGTTTGTGGATTAATTTTTCTATCCTTTTTTCCTCAAAGGGCAGCTTATAGTTCTTTGGTAATTTCTTTCCTGTTACAAAAAATGGAGATAAATATGCTAAAGTTTTATCTGTATCTACCGCTTTGATATAAATACTTATTTTATTATTAATTTTTTGTTCTTTTGATCGTAAAATATTATCGGAATATATCGGCGCGTTATTGTTGTTTTTTGAAGAAATATTTTTTAGGAAAAAATCAAAAAAACTTTTTGTATTATATCCGATTCCAAAACAAATATCTAAAATTTTTATATTAGTTGAATCTGCAAAAAATTTTTCCAGATTCATAGGCAAAACAAATTTTTCGTACGCCTCGGTCAGAGCACCGTATGTTGAATGATAAATATCATCATCCGCAGGGCTAAATAGGCCTACTGAGCCATCATTTGTAAAATACGGGTATAATTTATACATAATAATATTATAGCAAGAGGCTTGTATACGGTAAAATTCTTTAAATAACTTATTATTAGCCATTTTTTATGTTTCTGGTATAATACGTTTATAGAAGATGAAAGGTTAATATGAAAATAAGCGTAAAAGTACCGGCTACAACAGCCAACTTGGGTCCAGGATTTGATTGTCTGGGGATGGCACTGCCTATATACAATACTATTACAATAGAAGAAACAGTTTTGCCGGGTACGGGAATAGAGATAAATGTACTGGCAGATGAAGGCATGAAGGATGAATTATCCTTAGAACACATCCCTATGGATGAAAACAGCATTATATACAAGGCTGTAGAACTTTTATACAATTCTATAGGGCAATCGCCGAGCGAATTAAAAATAAATATTCATTCACAAATTCCAATTGCAAGAGGTCTTGGCAGCAGTGCTGCAGTAATTGTAGGCGGGCTAATGGCTGCAAACGAATTACTTGGCAGACCGGCTGATGAAGCAGCATTACTTTCTATTGCCACTGAGGTTGAAGGACACCCTGATAACGTAACTCCGGCAATTGTAGGCGGACTTGTTATATCTGCAAAAGAAGATGACGGAAGTATTGTTTACAGGAAACTCAACTGGCCTGAAGAATGGGTTCTGACTGTATGCATACCTGAATATGAATTGGCAACAGATATTTCTCGTTCTGTACTGCCTGCAGAAGTTCCAATGAAAGATGCAGTGTACAATGCACAGAGAATGGCAATGTTTGTTGAAGCCGTAAATACAAAAGATGCTGAATTAATGAAGCTTGCACTCAGAGATAAACTGCACCAGCCATACAGAATGAAGCTTGTGCCGGGGCTTGAAAAAATTATGCAGAATTTAAAACACGAAGAAAGTGTTTTAGGCTGCGTGCTCAGCGGTGCAGGACCTTCAATACTGATTATTTCACTCAAAAGCGACATGGAACGCATACGTAACATGGTGAAAGAGATTTGGAATGATTTAAATCTGAAAGCTGAAATATTGACACTTCCTGTTGAACAAAACGGTGCTCAAATTCTTCAAAACATAGAATAGCCTTATACAATTATAAATTTGTACAATAAAATTATAACTCACGTATGGCATGCTTATTATTAAAGGTAATAAGGAGGATGTTAATATGTGGGTCAGTATTCGCAATAATTGTGTCGGCTGCGGGGCATGTGCTATTATAAGTCCAGAAGTCTTTGAGGTTCGAAACCGCAGGGTTACGGTAAATCAAAATAGGGTTTGCGGCAATGAAGATAACTGCATTGATGCTGCAATAACCTGTCCTGTCAATGCGATTCAGATAGATGATTATTGAATAACCTATTTAAAGAAAAACCGCTCGGTGGAGAGCGGTTTTCTGTGTTTATAAAATTTTTGGTTATTGACCTTGTCCGGTGTAATCCGGTGCCATATCTTTCGCGCCTTGTTTTTCCATTTCTTGTGCGGCTTTTTCTTGATCCGAGAGTGTTTGAATTCTTGTTTCCAGAGTTGCTTTTTCTGTTGCCAAACTGTCTTCCATATTTTTTAACGGTTCCAAATTTGCTTCTCTGTACATATCAAATTGTGCTGTAAGCAAATCATTTTGATAGTTAAATTCAGCTTGTGCATATGCTTGTCTTTGTTGATATGCATATTGAAATTCTTGTAATTTAGCCTGCTTATCGGCTTCAGACTTGCAGGCGGACAAATCAACTCCATTCTGCATATAACTAAATATTGAATTACTCATATTTTGTTTTGCGTAATTCTTCATCATGTTTTCTTGGTTTTGCAGTTGTTTTTCCATGTCGCCAATCTGTTTGGTTACACGGTTCATCTGCATTGTCACCTGCACAAGACGGTTCTGAAGCTGCCGCTTCATCTTTCCGGTCATTATTTTAAGGTATGCGCCTGTGAAGAAACCCATGATGTGTCCTTATATTTGTCCTCGTAAATATATAAAGTATATATTCTATATTAAATTGCTATATTTAAAACAAATATTTACAAATCTTAACATATATTCTCAAAGAACCATCACATAAGGATAATGTACAGTTATATAATTGCTCACAAAAAATTTTTTTGATATAATTTAGAAAAAGTTTTTTTAGGGAGATATATAATTTATGTTCAAAGCATTGTTAAATATAAAGAATATTTTATTTTTAGTTCTAATTGTAGCACTGTTATTTATAATCCCTAAAATTTCCGGCATATTACTTTTATTTTTTGCTTCATACGTAATAGCGTGTGCACTAAATCCTTATGTTGAAAAACTGCAAAAGCATAAAATGAATCGTGCAGTTGCCGCATCACTTGTGCTGACAGCGAGTGGCGCGGGAATTCTTGCGGTATTTTTGCCAATATTCTTAATTGCATTCAAAGAAATTAAAACCTTTACAAAAATATTACCGGTAAAAATTGAAATGCTGACAAATTACCTGTTAAATCTTAACATCTACGGGCTCAGCATACAGGATATATTTGATAAAGGAATGCAGTTGAATAAAACAACTGATATTGCACAAAACATATTCAACCAGTCCTGGAACTTTACAATGGCGCTTGGCGAATTCTTTGTACTCGCCCTTGCTATAACAATGATTGTGTTTTATCTTCTTGTTGATAAAAATTACCTTAAAGAAAAATTTATTGAACTTTTTCCGCAGCACCTGAAAGATAAAGCTTTGACAATACTCAAATCAATAAGCTTAAAAGTCGGCAGCTACATCAGGGCTCAAATTATTTCAATGCTTGCTATAGGCATAATGGTCACTATTTATTTATGGTTTATGGGAATTGACTATGCTATTCTGCTTGGTCTAATTTCAGGGATACTTGATATAATACCGATATTAGGGCCTGCCATTGCACTTGCGGTCATTGTACTTGTTGCATACCAATTCGGGATGACAAAAGTTATTCTTGCAGTAATTCTGTTTCTTGTAGTTCAGCAGCTTTCAAATTATATAGTAAGACCGTTTTTATTCGGCAAATTTATGAAATTACACCCGCTTACAATGTTTTTTGCACTGTTTGTGGGACAACAGTTTCTCGGGTTGTGGGGCGTTATACTTGCGCCTGCACTGGCTGCTACGGTGTGTGTGTTAATTGATGAGTTGTACATTTTGCCAATTAACAGTAATAACGAGTAACTTATATGTCACAAGATATTTATTTATATGATTCAATAACTAAAAAAAATGCGGATTATGAGCTATGGATGGCGTTTCCAGGGCCTAAATCTTTTGCATTGTCATCACTTGGTTTTTTATGGGTATTCAAAGAAATTGATGAAATGCCTGATGTAAATGCAGAAATGGTATTTTCTGATACGCGCAAAACTGTTGCATTACCTTCAGAAGTAAATCTCATCGGTTTTTCTTTTTCCTTCGACATGGATTTTTTGACAATTTTTTCAATGCTTGAAAAATATAAAATTCCTTTAAAAGCAGCAGACAGAAGCGATAATTTTCCGCTTGTCTTTGCGGGAGGTCCCGTTGTGAGTGCAAATCCTGAGCCTTATAAAGATTTTTTTGATTTTATTATTATAGGCGATGGTGAAGATGTTAATCTTGAAGTTGTTCGGCTGTGCAAAAATAATAAAACTCTTTCTAAAAAAGAAGTACTTGAAAAATTATCGCAAATTGAAGGGGTCTATGTACCTTCTGCCGCACCGCAAAGAGTAAAAAAACTTACTAAAAGACTTACGGAATGTATATATACACCTATATTAAGCAGAGATGCCTTTTTCAAAAATACATTTATTGTTGAGGTATCAAGAGGGTGCGCTAACAGATGCGGATTCTGCCTTGCATCTTATTTGAACCTACCGCTTCGTAGTATGCCTTATGATGAACTAATTAATGTAATCGATTTGGGTCTTTCCAAAACGGATAAAATTGCATTGCTAGGCGCTCAAATAAGTGCACATCCACATTTTGACGATATATGCAGATACATTTACGATAAAATAAACAGCGGTCAAAAGATTGAAATGAGTATTTCATCGCTGCGTATAGACGCTGTAAAACCTGAAATAATTAAAACGCTTGTTGCTGCAGGACAAAAGAATACAACACTTGCAATTGAGGCAGGCAGTGAACGCCTTCGCAAAGTTATAAACAAGAATGTTGCAGAAGAGCAAATTTTCAATGCCGTAAAAATTTGCCGCGAAAACGGATTAAAAGGTGTAAAATTCTATGGAATGCTTGGCCTGCCGACAGAAACCGACGAAGACCTTGCAGAACTTTTAAGACTCGCGGAGGAATTGAAGAAAGAAAATAAAGGTTTTGATATATCATTTGGCTTTTCCAGCTTTGTACCAAAGGCGAATACTCCATTCCAGTGGTGCGGCAGAGAGGAGACCAAATCACTAGAAGATAAAGTAAATTACCTCAAAAAAGAATTTCATAAACTCGGAATTACTGCGCACTTTTCAAGTATAAAATGGGATTATTGGCAGGCCGTGCTTTCAAGAGGCGACTCCTCCTTAACGGATTTTCTGATTGCAGTCTACGAAAATGGCGGTAAAATCGGGGCGTTTAAATCCGCAGCAAAAGAGTATATAGACGCTGACTACTTTGCAATTAATAATTATTCGTTCGAAAAAGAACTTCCGTGGGATTTTATAGACATTAAACCCGGCAAAAACTTTTTGATTGAAGAAAACAAAAGGCTATTGTCGTTACAAAATGTTACAGTTTAGCAAAAAATAATTCTCACTCTTGTTTATACATATATGTTAGAAGGTAAAGTAAATTTAAATTTACAAAATGATTTTCTGGTAAATCGTAATAAAACTGCATCAAACAATCAACCGCAAAAACAAAATACAGAAGTGCATGATAAAAAATCAAAAATATTCTGGTCAGCGGCAGGTGCAGCCGCACTTATTGCTACAGTAACAGGCGGCATTTACTATCTAAGACGCGGTAAAGCCTCTGCTGAACTTGATGAGGTAATTAACACACTAGGTGAGGAAGTTGCCCATTTTGAACCTGCACAAAGTTTTCTAAATAAAAAATTTAATTTTGATTTCGCCGAAAGTTTATTTTCAAAGTTTAAGGCAGAAATGCTTGAAACACCTGAAAAAATAGTTGTCGGAAAGCAAGAAAATCAACTTACGCACATAATAAAAAATAGTATTGATGACAGGAGAATAATTAAATTTAACGAAGACAAAAGTTTTATACAGGTTATAAACGGTGATAATATTTTGAACATATATAGACCTGCAGATGGCGAATTTTCGCAAATCAGTGAACTATTTATCGGGGACAGCATAATACCGGTTGTTAATAAACAGGGAAAGAATTATAATATCCTCTCAATAGGCAGCAGTAAGCCTATTCATTACGATTCAAACACAGGTAAGGTACTAAATGACAATATTAACCGTTCTGTCGCACAAAAAATTGTAAGACAATACGATTTAGAGGACTTCCTTGATTGTTATGAACTTATCAGCACTAAGCCACTTGGTGAACAGATTGTACCGTCAATCAATTCAACAAAACTTTTTAATCAGTGGCGCAGAAAGCTTGATACAGACGAAACAATTCAAGATATAGCAGAAAACTTTGGTAAATCAAAGTCTGAAATCTATAAAATGCTTCACTCTCAAAATTTCCGCCAAACCGTAAAAAATCAACAGGATATTCTGGACAGCGGATATGATAAAGTTGCCCAAACTTTGGCGGATGATTTTGGTTTAAAAGTTGATATACAAAGACCTGTAGCGGATTACAGAGATATTCTGAGAACAATGGCATCAGATGAGCCGATAGCATCAGGAGTTATAAACTCGCATGTCGTTGACGGCTTTGATATGACCCAAAAAATGACAAACTGCACGTATATTTCAAATGTAAACCCCGTAACAAATAAATCCTGCGACGGCGGACATCTTACATACAATCCTGAGAAATCATTTATAAGCTACAACGACGAATACAGCTCAATTGAACGTTATATACCCGAAAAAATTACTGACGCACGTCCCAAATACACGACTCTTGCTTCTGACAACGGAGGATTTACATTAATAGAAAGAGAATCGCATAATGAACTTTCATTAATAAGCCGCACCGGCACTGCAAGACTTAAAATAAAATACAAAGGCGATTTAAAAAATCCTGAAATTGAATCTGCTGAACTCACAAGAAAAATTTTTAAAGAAAAAGGCGAGTCTCCAACTGTAGAAACAAAGGATATTTCCATTGAAAATGAAAATCTTGCGCTTATATTAAAAAGATTCTCTCAAGATATGTACCACAATCAAAATGCAATCGCTGAGAATAACTGTAACTTCATAAACGCGATGCTGTCTCAAATACTTTAAACAGGTGTGTAATCAGAATACATCAAGCTGGCCCACTGTTCGTAGTAGCTGATTTGAGTAGCAGAACCGGTCTTAATATATATTCTCTGGAGCGAGCTGTCAGGAATATTCAAAGCAAGACAAATAGCTGCTTTTATAACATCCTTATGCGTAACAATAATAATTCTTGAACCTTGATTTTCAGCAACTATTTTATCAATAACAACCTTTACTCTGGCGATAAATTCAGAAATACTTTCAGCATCTTCAGGAGTTCTGATTTCCGGCTGTGTGATTAGACGTTTTAAATCTTCAGGGCACTTTTCTTCCAGTTGCTCAAAAGTCATACCGTTGAATGCACCGCACTTACGGGGATATAAATCTTCGATAATTTCAAAGTCCTGTTTATAGATTTTAGCAACCATTTGCGCAGTCTGCATAGCACGCGTTGCAGGTGAAGAATAAATTTTATTGTTTTTTATACCGCGTTTTTTCAAAAAGTCACAAATTTTCTCAACTTCTTCAACACCGGCCTCACTGAGCGGTGGGTAATTTTCAGAATCGGTTAACCTGTCATCTTCGGAAAATATAGTTCCACCGTTACATATATATGTTATCTTACATTTTCTATCAAAATACATAATTCACCTCGTTTTAAATTATTATATCACACAAATCCTTTTTTGTTGTATCATAATAAAAAAGGAGATTTTATTATGCAAGGTAAAGCTTTCAAATTCGGAGACAACATTTCAACAGACCACATAGCCCCTGGCAGGTTATTCCACTTACGCTCTAACCTTCCGGAGTTTGCAAAACACGTTCTTGAAGATGCTGATCCTGAATTTGCAAGTAAAATGCAAAAAGGTGATTTTGTCGTTGCCGGCTCAAACTTTGGACTGGGTTCATCGCGTGAGCATGCGCCGCAAATTATCAAAATAGCAGGAGTCGGTGCTGTAATTGCAAAATCATTCGCCAGAATTTTTTACCGTAATGCAATAAATATCGGCCTGCTGGCTATTGAAGCTGATACTGATGCCATTGATGCAGGTGACGAACTTGACCTTGATATAGAAAAAGGTATTCTTAAAGATTTAACAAACGGTGCAATTATCCCTATTGAGCCGCTTCCGCCGGTTATGATTAAACTTCTCGAAGACGGTGGTCTTGTTGAACATATCAAAAAATACGGCGACTTTAAATTATCTTAACATAACAGCAAAAAATTTTTTTTAGACTTTTTGCATTCCTCGTGTATTTACAGCAGCATAAAGGCAATTTATGAAAATTCAAAAAATATCAATCGGCAATGCTTCTAATTGCCAACCCCAAAGGCATTTTTCAGGCCAAATTTCAAAACCCCAACACACAAAAAAAGCTGATGTCCCTTATATGAGCATATACATTTTATCTGAAAATACTCCTGAAGCAGCAAAGATAAAAATCAAAAATCTTGCCGGTAGTGCACCTATTGACAATGAATCATGGTAGTAGTTTAATTATATTACACTATGCTGTAATATTCGTGCTGAAATCAGCATCGTGAGGCAATAGAAGGACGTAGGGATACAATGCAGCTGCATTTAAAATCCGGCAGTCCTGTCATAACCGGAATGCGTAAGGGTTTCAGGATTATGTACTTGCCGAATGTATGTTACTAATTAAAAGGAGAAAACAATGCCTACAATCAATCAGCTTGTACGCAGTGAGCGTAAAAAGCTAACAGACAAAACAAAATCTCCTGCTTTGATGGATTGCCCTCAAAGACGCGGAGTATGCACAAGGGTTTACACTACAACCCCTAAAAAACCAAACTCAGCTTTAAGAAAAGTTGCCCGTGTAAGACTAACTAACGGATTTGAAGTTACTTCATATATTCCGGGTATCGGACACAACCTTCAAGAACACAGTGTTGTTCTTATAAGAGGCGGCAGGGTTAAAGACCTTCCTGGTGTTCGTTACCACATCGTAAGAGGCACACTTGATACTGCTGGTGTTGCAAACAGAGCACAAAGCAGATCTAAATACGGTGCTAAGAAAAATGCTAAAGGAGGTAAGAAGTAATGTCTAGACGTTCTAAACCAGCAAAAAGAATTCCGTTAGCAGATCCGGTTTATAATTCAGTTGATATTTCTAAATTTATTAACAGAATTATGAGACGTGGTAAAAAATCAGTAGCTGAAAAAATCTTCTACGCTACATTAGCTAAAATCGAAGAAAGAACAAATGAAAAAGCTCTTGAGATCTTCCAAAAAGCATTGACAAATGCTACACCGTTATTGGAAGTAAAAGCAAGACGTATCGGTGGTTCTACTTATCAAGTACCTATCGAAGTTAAAGCTGACAGAGGGTTTGCACTTGCTTCTTCATGGATTATCGAAGCAGCTAAGAAAAGACACGGAAAATCATTCATTGAAAAATTAACAAACGAAATGCTTGATGCTTCCAACGCTCAAGGCGCTGCTTGCAAAAAGCGTGAAGACACCCACAAAATGGCTGAAGCTAACAAAGCTTTTGCTCACTACAGATATTAATTTTATTAATATTTATAATAAAAAAGGAACTTTCTATATTGGAAGTTCCTTTTTTTATTATCATTTTGAAATTATACTTTTTAAATCATCTTTAGGATTTGTTGCGAGTCTGATACCATATAGCTTTGCAAAAGCGTTAAGCGTCTGTGGATTTATAGCATTTGGCGGACAATTACTAAGATAAATATTTTTAAATCCGTTATCTCTAAGTGCAATCATCGCGCTGAACGAATTGGCATCACACTTGGAGATAAAAAATGTAACCCTGTCATATTCAGGCTCAAGCATTTCAAGAAACATATTCATAAACCTGTACAAAAGAGGTACATTATTTGAAAGATTAATTGAAAGTATATTATTCCCCTGATTTTCAGCACCAAAACTGATTACAAAAGTGTCATCAGGTATTTGTGAAATAAATTCGTTATAAAAATCATTATTTATAGTATTAATACTTGTCATACCAATAACAATCAAATTTTTTACAGCTTTAGAGTTAAAATCATCAGCAATCTTTTTTAGTCTTTCAAAAATATTTTCGGAGTATCCTACAGTTACAAAACCTTTTTCTCTGCCGGTTTTAAAACCTTTTGATTTTTTTGCAGCTTCTACGACTCCTCCAAAGTCGTTGGCAGAGACTGTTGAAACTCCTACAGGAACAATTCTGTCAGTGCTGAACAGCCGTCCCCTGTAAAGATATTCCAAATTTTTTACAGCGGATTTTGTAAGAAGAATTGCACCCGGAAAAGTTGCAAAATCAAGCATAAAATTGTCTGTTGAAGTACCGTAGTGTCCATAAAGCTGCGGAAATTCCGAAAATTTTTCAAGTGCATGCGCAATAAGTAAATCAGAATGCGTATATATATCAATATTTTCATCCTTAGTTTGTTTCAACAATTCATATAAATCATTAAGATTTGTCCCGGACACAAGTATTGCCTTATTGGGCCTTGAGGACAGGGAAACTTTTACTTCACTGATTTTTCCGAATTTTGTATATATTTCGTCGCCAAGCTTTGAAACAAGCTGAAAATTCAGTGAAACAATATCAGAAATATATTTTTTTAGCTTCAACACAGACGTTCGATAAAAATTTAGTATGTTCAGCGCAAATACAACACCGTCTAAATAACTTACATCAACATCAGTATAGTCCTCAATCAGAGAAATATTTGACGATAAATTTTGAGTCACCAGCAGCAAAATCTCAAATAACTGTTTATGACTGTTGGGGAATTTTCTGCTGCGCATTTTATAAATTTTTTCACCCAGTGACATCAACTCAGCCAAATTCATATCAGATGAAATCTTAATTTCAGAACGCAAATCTCTGGCAGAAATTCCTTTATCCTTGCATATTTGAGAATAAAATTCTTTTGTTTGTATAAGATTATTGTAATTTCCAATTATGCTGGTATAAACTTCTTCATCACTATATTCAGTATTTGTAAGAATATCTGCAAGAGAATGAACAAGCTGTAATTTCAATTCATCGCAGTCTACACCGAGCTTATTAAGCTTTTGTATATAGTATGCCAGCTGCCTTAAAAGCATAACTATAACTTCTTTAAAAGCTGAGACAGAGGGGGGAACTGAACATGCACCTTTTGAGATACAATCATTGAATTCAGATTCCGATGGTTTATAATAATTGTAAAACATATAATTTCATCCTGTTATCTGGTTAATCGTCTAATATATTCAATAATATCGTTTGATTCATACATAGAAAAATCGTGGTCATTATCAACTAAAAATGGCACCTGAGCTTTACCGCCTTTTTCTAATAATTTTCTCAGGTTTTCAGGTTCAGAAACATCTCGCGGATTAAATTTAATATTTTCTTTCTCTAAAAAGTCCAAAACTTTTCTGCAATATGGACAAGTTTCAGAATAATACAAATCAAACATAGTTTTCCTCCTATGCAATATTATTATAACGACAGAGAAAATAAATAAATTAGTAATTAAGATAATATTTTATAATGATTGCATAAGTAGATTGTTTATAATAGACTGTTTGCTATGGACAGGAAAAATTTACTGGTAGTTTTCGGGACGAGACCTGAGGTAATAAAACTTGCTCCGGTGATACTGGAAGCACGCAAATATCCGGACAGATTTAATGTAATTATCTGTAATACCGAACAGCAAAAAGAGCTTTCAAATCAGACTCTTTCTTATTTTGGGCTAAAAGCAGATATCAATCTGGATTGCATGCGCCCTAACCAGTCTCTCGCTGAAGTTCAGGTAAGAATATTAGGCGCTCTTGATGACGTTTTTAAAACAAACAAAATTGATGCAACGATAGTTCAGGGCGATACAATGACAGTTCTATGCGGCGCATTGACGAGTTTTTATAACAAAATACCCGTATTTCATGTGGAAGCAGGTCTTAGATCTTACGATATATATGAACCGTTTCCTGAAGAGGTTATGCGTCAGATGGCTTCCAGAGTTACAGCTCTTAATTTTGCCCCGACTGAAAAGAACAGACAGGCACTTTTAAAGGAAAATATATCCGAAAAATCCATACACGTAGTTGGAAATACCGTAATTGATGCTCTATTCTGCTTGTCAGAGGAAACGATAACAAATGCAGGGCGATTCTTTGAAGATAACGGCGTTAAGATTGACGACAAACTTGTACTGATTACGGCGCACCGCCGTGAAAACCACGGTGAACGTATTGACAGAATTCTGGATGCGGTTGAATATCTTGCAAAAAAACACGCCGACCATACATTTGTAATACCTGTTCATCCGAACCCGAATGTAAAAGACAAAATTCATTCACGACTTGAAAAATATGCAAACATAAAATTATTCAAACCGCTTGATTACCCGAACCTTGTGTTCCTGATGAAAAATGCAAAACTAATCTTAACTGATTCGGGCGGAATTCAGGAAGAAGCACCTTCTTTTGGATGCCCGACACTTGTAATGCGCTATGAAACAGAACGTCAGGAAGGTATTGATGCCGGTGTTTCAAAACTCGTAGGCGCAGATTACGATAAAATTGTTACAGAATCAGAGATTGTGCTATCCAACACTAAAGCCGCAACAAGATTAAAAGCGCAAAACCCTTACGGTGACGGAACTTCTGCAAATAAAATTCTCAATATAATTGACCATTATTTCAATAAATAAAAATCCGCCCAATTACTTGAGCGGTATTCAATCGCTATATTGTATATTGTTATTTCAGGTTAATAAACGGCACAGCATCACCGAGAAGATATTGAGGCATTTTACCGTCCCATTTTTGTACGGCTTCATACTGAACAAGCGCTTTATTTTGAGACAAAGCATTTGCACGTATAGCCATCGAACGAGCCTCGGCCTCTGCTGAGATAACTTTTTGTCTTGCTTCTTCTTCAATTTGAACAGTCTTATTTTTAGCCTTTAATGCTTCTTGTTCTGCAGTAACTTTGCTTTCGATTGCTCTTTCAAATACATCCGAGTATTTTATTTCAGTCATCTGGAAACCTGTCACATTTATATATCTCGGAGAAAGCTGTCTAACAAGTTTATCAAGGATTTCACGTGTTGCGATTTCGCGGTTTGCTACTAAATCCTGAGCATTCCATTTTCCGATGACGTCTTTAATCGTACCCTCAACTACAGGCATTAACACTGTATCTTTATAGGACATACCAACTTCTCTATACATTTTATGAACGTTTTCAGGCTGTAAATTGAAATTTATAACATAAGAAATATTTGCCTGCTGGATATCTTTTGTGTAAACAGGTGTTTGGATATAAATTTTTTGAGTTTTAACATCCATAGTTTTAATCTTTGATATAAAAGGAGTAATCAAATGAATACCTTCTGTATAGCTTGTTGGCGAAACCATACCCAGAGTAACTTTGACACCTCTTTCTCCAACACCGACCATTGCAATAGGATTGCACAATATCACAAATAAAATAAGCAATATCAGCACAAGCATCGGCGTCGCTAAAGTTTTTCTATCCATTTTTTAAACCCTCCTTATACTAATCCAAGTATCGCTAAAACTGTATACAATGCCACAATAAAAAGAATAAAAATACCATATCCCTTCCATATAGCAGTACCATGCTTTTGGTATAAATTAACTCCTGTTATGCAACTAACGAGCAAAATTACTATGTTTACAAGTATAAAAATAGATAATAATATAAATAAAACCCTGATAGCCATTTATGACCTACTTCCTTGTAATTGACTCGAAATATCTGAGCGTTTTGCCGCGGGTTAGTGTATTTGTTGAATACATCCTGTCAACTTTTGAAGAAGGCATACTTATACTTACATTTGCATTCAGAGTGTTTCTGTAATTTCTGTACAATTCTATTTCTCTATCACGCAGAGCCTGACGTGCAATAGAACGTTCTTCCTTCTTTTCGCTCACTACAGACTTAACAAGCACTGCAAGAGCACAAATTAAACCTACTGCAAATAAATTGAATGCCAGATTTTCATTGCTGCCCGAATCAGTAACAAATACAGGCACTGATGCAGGAATATCAAAGATAATATTTGAATTAGAAATATTATCAGCTTTAATATGTACCTTTACATCATTTCTGCCGCTATTTTCAACAATAAGACTGCTCGCGTCAGGTGTATTTTTATAAAATACGTTAACTTCCGGAGCGGAAGTAACACCATTCAACACAAGAGTTAACTTATCAGAAGATTCAGAAACCTTACGGATTTTTGCAACTGAATCTGTTTTCAAAGTGATGTTATAACCCTCATCCACACCTTCAAGTATAACTGAACTCAAAACATTATCAGCACCGAAAGCTCCAAGCGTCGTCAGTGAAAATATAAAAATTAATTTTGCTAAAATAAATATCCTTTTCAAGTTTCTCCCCTAATCAAACTTTTTTCACACTACTATAATAAAAGTTTGGTTTGGAGAGTTCATCAATCTATTGATGTAACTTGGTCGGTCATAGGATTTATATTAACCGATAATATCAAGTGCTGCATCATTAAAATTAACAGCTTTTGCTTCATAATGGTCATGAATTGTATCGCCCGCAACCGTATCAGTGACATGAATATCATGATTTCTATCTATATCAATATTAACAGGATCTTCATCACATGCAGTAATCATAACAGGCATAACAAAAGGTACAACAAGTATTGCCTTTGCTGCATTCTTCAAAGATGAAGATTGTTTTGGCTGAGCATTGTCGTTTCTTTGAAAATTAACTTTTGTGTTCATAACTGGATTGATGCGCATATAATACCTCTTTCTTAAATTTGTTCTAATATTATAAATCACTGAAAAAATTTTTTTGCCTGATGAAAATAAAATGTAAACAAATGTAACAAATAAAACACATGCTGAAATTCAAAGAGAAAAAAAACTTTTATATATATGTAAGTAACACGAGAGCAATTAAGGAGCAGTTAATGAACGTAGCAACAAGACAACAACAAGCTGAAAGAGTTAACAACGCTAATAAACCTGTAGAAACAGTAGAAACAGCAGGATCACTTGCTTTAATGCCAATGGGTCAAAAATCAGACTATCTGGCAATGAATTCTTACGACACATTTACAACAAGCAATCCGGTTTCAATAGATTATGCAAGCTATGCAGATTGTGGTGACAGCAGCGCGTCATCAAGCGGATTTTTGAGCAGTTTTTCAACAGCAGTTGCATCAATCGGTACTGCAGGCTGTGCGGTATCTGCAGGATGCAGTGCAGGCGGTTCTGTATCTTCAGGCTCCTGCGGCGGTTTTTCTTCATTCTGCTAATACTGACAAGATGTAAAATAAGAGAAATAAAGAAAAGATACATTAAAGGACGGTTTTTAAACCGTCTTTTTTGATTAAAATGGTAGAGAAATGGAAAAAACTTACTATGTATATATACTATTAACGCAGGACAATCTCCTCTATTGCGGCTATACGGATGATGTGGAGAAAAGATTTCTTGCACACTGCGAAGGAATCGGAGCAAAGTTTACACGTGCACATAAACCGTTAAAAATAGTATACAGAAAAGCGTTTCCTACAAAATCAGACGCGATGAAAGAAGAATTCAGGATTAAACACCTGACGCGCACGCAAAAACTTGAACTTATTCACTCAATTCAGGAGCAGGAACTTCTATAGCATCAGACGCATCCTGATATTTCAGTGCATCATTGTAAAGTTTTTCAATCTTTTTCCGGTCTTTAGCGTTTAATTTTTCCTGTTTTTCAATGAATTTTTGAATTTCTTCGGCCTTAAGCTGCTCATAGGTTTCAACAGCATCATTATCAGAAGTTGTGCCTTTTACTTTTTGCTGTAAATTAAAATCATGCTGTTCTTCTTTATACTGTTCGTCCATAGCTTTAATCTTAGCTTCATATTCCTGTTTCAATGCTTCGCGTTTTTCTCTTTCTTCCTGCCGCTTAGCCTTTTCCTGAGCCCTTTCAAAACGTTTAAGCTGTTTTTCTTCCGCTTCTGAAATTCCAGGTTTAACAACACCGTCTTGAACCAGTTTAAAGCCATTCATACTAACTCTTGTATCAGCATTAACAAATGTCTCCAGACGTGACTGTTCACCTTTACTGTCTACGCTCCAAGTACCTAAAAAAATCGGGGTATCACCCGTGAATCCGTATGCCTGAGCTATAATTCTATCCGGATTATTTATGTCAAAACCTATAGGATATATGTCCCAGCGTTTATCAACCAAATCCAGATTTTTGGTTTCTTTCCAGTAATATATAATAGCGTCTCTTAATTCAACAAGGTCATACGACATTTTGGTATCAAAATGATATACTATAGCATTTGTCTGCCAGATACCGTCCGCAGTATTCCCTATTTTTTCTTTAACGAGAAGCAGATTTCCATCCGCAGAAAAATCAATAGGTGTCAAAGTTCTGAATGTCATTGCATTATCAATGGTTCTATCCGTTGAAAGAATAGGATCAGGCAGCCTTTTTTTTACATTAGCCTTCAATAACTTGTTAAGGTTAGTTTCTCCCTCATCCAGCGGAATCTCAAAAAGTTCGCAGGCTACAGACGTTCCGTTTGCATAGTAATATACAACAGGATAAACAAGCTTTGAAAAATCCGGTGATGCAATCCCCTGTAAATTCATATGCTTCATCGTATAAAATTTCTTTTTTATAGAAAGTTCAGGTGAACCAGGAGGATTATTATACCGAACAATTTTATAAGTATATTGAGGAACATACTTCATATCAGACGGTTTTTCAGGCTTAGGAATTTCAATCTCGTCCTGCGAATGGTCAACAGCTTTTGAACGCTGTTCATAATCTTCAAGTGTCATGAAACCGGACGGATTAATTTCCTGACGCTTGCGTTCATATTCTTCTTTTGCATCCTGTTTTTCAACCTCATGCTTATATTTCGCTTCTTTTTTTCGCATATCCGGCTCAAAAGGATTTTTAATATTAAGCTGGATGCCGTCTTTAAAATCAGCAAAACTATCTTTAAAATCTTGAATTTTGCTGCCGGTATTATATTTAAAATCCTCAAAATCCGCAAAAACAGGCATGGCAGTTAAAAATAACGCAGCTATTATTAAAGAATAAGATTTTTTTGACATAAAATTAAACAAGTCCTTCTTTCATAGCCATAGCTACAGCTTTTGAGCGGCTTTCAACGTATAATTTTTGGAGAATACTGTGTACATGGGTTTTTGTGGTTGAAAGCGTAATTACAAGCTTATCAGCAATCTGCGGATTGGTAAGCCCGTCAACAATAAGCGCAAGTACTTCCATTTCCCTTTCGGTAAGTCCGTAAAGATTTTTGCCGAGAGCGTAATTTATTTCGCCACGTCTTGACTGAGTTTCAGAAGATCTTCTGATATTTGTAAGGACAACTTTAGCAATAGCCGGATCAAGCCAAGCTACACCTTCGCCGACAGCAAGAACTGCAGAAACAGTCTGCTCAGCTGTCGAACCTTTTGTTATATAACCGTCTGCACCAGCCTGAAAAGAATCAAAAATATCATCTTCAGATTCTCTGGATGTATACATCAAAACCTTAATCTTAGGGTTTGCAGTTTTGATTTTACGGGTGGCTTCAATACCGTCGATAGTAGGAAGTCCGATATCCATAATTACAACATCAGGTTCCAGCTCTAAAGCTTTATTCACACCATCCTGACCGTCGGCAGACATATCAGCGATTTCAATATTCGGATTATTACCCAGAATTACAGAAAGCCCCATTCTGGCCATATCGTGATCTTCTACAATTAACACTCTAACCATCTATCTTCTGCCCTTCTTTTATACCTTTTTTCAACTCTTCAACATTTGTTAAAAGGAAAGTGAATTCACTGCCTTTATCTAATTTGCTCTCAGCCCAAATTTTTCCTCCGTGAGCCTCTATGATTTGTCTTGATAAATAAAGTCCGAGGCCTGTACCGGTTGAACGTTTACGGCTTGTTCCCTGAGAAAATCTTTTAAACAGAAGCGGTAAATCCTCTTTAGGAATACCGTTACCGTTGTCTGTAACCGAGAAAATAAGGTCGCCCGATTGGATTTTTGCAACAATTTCAATTCTGCCGTCCTTATTTGTATAGTTAACTGCGTTGCCGCAAAGATTAATTATAACCCTTTTAAGCTCAGCCTTGTCAGCGAAAATTTCAGTTTCAGGAGATATATCCGTGTCTAAAACGAACTCAATATTTTTCTTCTGAGCAAGCGGCTTAATTTCATCATAGCATTGCTCGACAAGATTTCTAAAACTGAATGATGTTTTACACAATTCAAGTTTACCGCTGTCAAACCTGTATACTTCAAGTAAAGCATTAACAAGACCGAGCAAATCTTCGTTACTGCCTAACATAGTGGTTAAAAGAACCTTTTGCTGTTCGGAGAGTTCACCAAGAGCACCCTCAAGGAAAAACTTCAAAGTCTGGATAGCAGCAAGAAGCGGTGTACGCAAATCATGCGTTAATGTTGCAATAAAGTCATCGCGAAGTCTTTCGGTCTCTTTTTGAACACTGACATCACGAATAACACCAACATAACGTTCAGGCATTTCATTTTCAGCAGAAATAGCTGCAAAACTGATTTCTACCGGAATATGTTCCTTGCTGAGCTTGTTTACAATAAAGTAATCTCTGAGGAAAACCTCAGTTTTATCAGCATTCAAACCGAAGATGCCCCCTTCAGGATTTGATGTTGAAGAATTCATTTCCGGTTTATGCGAATAAGCAATCTCTTGAAACTTCATTTTCTGGAGTGCTTTTTGAGATAAACCGATTAAATTTTCGCATGCAGGATTGACCTGAATAATTGAACCGTTTTTATCAATAATAATTATACCGTCAGCGCAATAATTGACTATACCGCTTAACTTAGCATTTGCCTCTGAAAGTTCTGCGGTTCTCTCAGCAACCAGAGATTCCAAATTTTCTGAATAAGCCTGCAGTTTAAGTTTTGCATCTTCTAGTTCGGCAATTGTTTTACGTAAATCTGAAAGCAAATGACTGCGCTCAATGCCGTTTTTGATATTCATAAGCAAATCGTCATTATCCCACGGCTTTTCAATGTACTTATATAATCCGACTTCATTAATTGCACGGATAGCGTTTTCTTTATCCGCATATCCGGTTAAAAGAATCATACTTACTTCAGGATAAAGCTTTTTAACCTCTGTCAAAAACTCCAACCCGTTCATCTCAGGCATAAGAAAATCGGAAACGACTAAATCCGGTGCATTAGTTTTGAGGTATTCGACAGCGTCCAGAGGGTTATTAAAAAAAGCAGCATCAGAAAATCCCTCGACCTTCAATAAAGTCTTAAAAGCTGAGGTAACAATTTTTTCATCATCTACTACTACAATTTTCCCTTTATACATACTCATATCATAAAATATTTTGCTAATTCGGACAAATAGATTACAAAATCGCAATATTTCAGGAATACGAACACAAAAAAAGACGTCATCGACGTCCTTTTTTAATACTATTTATAAGAATGGGGAGAGTAGGTTCTCTCTTTAAATTCCTTGTCCAGAAGGTATAAAGAGGCTTTTTCTTCACCGAACATTCTGAGTTTTGCTATGACATCCCGAACAGAGGCTTCTTCTTCAACCTGCTCGGCAATATACCAGTTAATGAAGTTTCTCGTTGCAAGATCGCACTCATCATCAGACAGGGCAGCAACTCTGTTAATACTTTCCGTCACTTTTATTTCGTGCTCAAGGATTTTTTCAAACACCTGCATAGGACTTGTAAAATCAGTATCAGTTGAATCAATACCTATCAATTCAACTTTTGTATTTCTGTCAATCAGGTAATCAAAAATAATCATGCCATGGTCGACTTCTTCTCTTGCCTGAACCTTTGTCCAGTTAGAAAAACCATAAAGGCCAATTTCATCAAAATAAGCAGACATAGCAAGATACAGGTAAGCGGAATAAAATTCCTTGTTAATTTGTTCGTTAAGAATGTTTCTAACTTTTTCACTAATCACGTTCGCCCTCCCATAAACCATGTAAATTACAAAATTCTCTTGCAAGAGTTTTGCCTAATTTTTCACCGATAAGCATTTTAGCCTCTTCGCCGGGATGAAGATACTGAAGTTCTGCTCTGTTATAATCAGGCGAAATAGTTTCGATAAACATTATATAATGTCCGGATTCCATAGGATGAGGCATACTGCCGACTCTCACTTCATCCTTTCCGAGTTCGTTACGAATAAATACAGGAACGTGTTTTTCATTCATAACATCATCATTATGCTTTGCGGACATTAACTGCATTGGCTGACCGCAGCAAACAAGTTCTCCCTCTCCGGAGAGTATCACCTCAACAAGATTGCCGCAAATATCACATTTATAAAGTTCTAATTTTTTAGTCATTTTGCAGCTCCTTTCAAGTACAAAATAAATCTTAAAAATAACAATTACATTGCCCGACAGGATGTATTTCATTAATGATGTAATCTATACAAAAGTTTACATACTAGCAAAATTTTCTGTAATTGTGCGTTAGAATAATATGCAAATTACACCGGTGACAACTCAAATATTCAGAGGACAAACGCAAGTTCAAACTCAAACCAAAAGAGTAGAAATAAGCAATCCTTTCTTATTTAATCTTGACAGTTCCCAAAAACAGATGAAAAGACACGATAATATTTTTAGACTGACTGTCAGCACGCTTGCGCTTGCGGCAGTAGCAGGTACTCTATTTAAATTAAGAATGAGAAATATCGTACCGGAATCAATAGTCGAAATTGCAGATAAAAAGAAAGGGCTGAATAAAATTAAATTTCCGAACGCAGCAGTATTTTTAAAGAAAAAACTGCTCTATCCGATTAAAGCGGCACTTGAAGGCGACGAAAAATATATTTACGGTGATAAACTAAAATCAGGCTTAATTTTGACCTCCGAGAATCCTGCAGACGCACAAAAAGTTATAAGCGCCATAACAGAACACGCAAGAGAGATAGGAATTCTTTGTAACGAAATGCCTCCTAACTTGAAAAAAAACGGCAGGATAAAGTGGGTTTATAAAGCCATTGATGATGCTAAAAAACACTATGAAGAAAGCAACGGTGAATACACAATAATAAACATCGGCAACATAAGCAATCTGGCAAACCTCAAAATTTCAAAAGTTAAATTTACAAAAGTTGAAGAAAAATTAGGCGAAATTAACAAACAAACATACCCCGGAGTAATATGGATTGGCTGGACAAATGAGTGGAATTCACTGCCATATTTTTATAATAATGCGCCGATATTGATAACAAAATTGGTTGATTAATATAATTACTTTGTGTTATACTAATATATAGCCGTGCTCCACGGGGAATTGCAATCTCTCGACCCGAAGTTAATGCGGGGTGCAGAGCCTGTTGTGAGGGTTATGCGGTTAATGTTGATGAATTTATTTTTGTTGACGTTTAAGGGTGTAGCGGCGTAAGCTGTCGAACCGTGTCAGGATGGAAACATAGCAGCACTAAGGCAATCCTTACGGGTGTTATACAATTAAAAAGAGAAAGTAAGTTCAAAGATATTGATTTGTATGATTCGATAGACAGTGGCACGGCTTTTTATAAATAAACAGGACGTGTTGATGGCTGAGAAGAAATTTATATTATGCGCAGATGACTTTGGGGTTAACAATAACATCAACAAGGGAATTTTAGAGGGCTGCAACGCAGGGATTATTACTGCTGCAAGTTTATGTGCAAACGGGGAGGAATTTGAATCAGCAGTTAATGAATTTTTGCCGGACTGTCCTGACATTTCAATAGGAGCACATCTTAACATTACGCTTGGGAAAGCTTTATCAAGGCCAAAACTCCTCACTGACGCAAACAATAAATTTAACAATACATTTCTTTCTCTAAAAGAAAAGACCAAATCCTCAGAATTCTTGAGCGACGTAGAAAAAGAATTCCGAGCTCAAATTGAAAAAATTCTTGAATACACAAAAATCAACTGTCTGAATTCTCACGGACACATACATTCAATTCCTGCCATATTCAAAATAACCTGCAAGCTGGCATCTGAATACAATATTCCTTTTGTAAGACTAACAAGAGAAGAAATCATTCTTGTAAAAAATTCTTCTAAATTTTTGAACATGAAATTTCCAATAAGTCTTGCAAAAGTTTTACTTATGAACAGCTTTGCAAAAACAAATGAAAAAACAGCACTTGAATTCGGAATAAGAACAAATTCAAACACAATCGGCGAGCTCTACAGAGGATTTCTTGACACAAGCACTGTTGAAGAATCAGTTAACGACTGCAATGATAACAGGATTACGGAATGCATTATTATTCCTGACAGAATTAAGAGAAAAACAGAATATGAGCTTGCCTGCAACAAAATAATAAGCGAAAAAATTTTCCGCGCCGGCTACGAACTCACTAACTACAAAAAACTGAAATGAAAAACAAACTAATTACAGCTATAACCATTATCATAATATTTATCTTATTCTGCGCTGAAGAGATATATCGACTTAATTCAAATGTGGTTTTGAAAATAGTCGAGCCTACTATCTTTCAAATTGACTTAAACGGAAACAGAAAAACAGACGACAACGAGACAATCTGCATTCCGGAAATAACAAGCTACACTTCGGATATAAAGAAAGACAGACACGAATTCAGTTTTAAAAACAAAGTTTCCGACCGTGACCTTATGGCACTCGGTTATCTGGCAGAAGAATTTGCATCAAAAACATTACTGAATAAAGATGTGGATTTGCATTTTACGGGAGAAAAGAACGGAGCCTGCAGATTTGCCAATATAGAAATTAACGGGCAGGACTATGCAAAAACACTTGTCGACAAAGGCTTTGCAATAAAAGATAACACACCGCTGAATTTGCCAGAATACGAAAAACAGTTAGCTAATGCTAAAAAGCTCGATTTTGTAATACTAAACCACAAAAATAACAAATACCATTCACCCGATTGCAAATATGCTAAAGCTGCAAGCGATGCCGTTGTCATTTTAAGAAAACAACTTTCTGATAAAGCGGTTCCATGTAAAGTTTGTCTTGCACAAAATGCAGCAAACACAGTGAACGAAATTCTAAAACCTGTACCGACAATAATATCAGACGGCAATATTAAAATTTTTCTTACAGATTTTACAAGGCAATTAAAACCTGACAAAAGCTGCATAAGCAGTGTTTGCCAGACTCTGGTGAAGAATATAACCGAAACAAATAACAATATAGACATAGCGGCATACGGCTGGGAAAGCGTTCCAGCAGTCGACGGTGCACTCTCTGACGCGAAGAAACGCGGCGTTAAGATAAGACTTGTTACAGATGCCAAAATTCCGCAAGACAATCACTATCCTGATAACAACAAGTTGATTTCACTTTCTGATGAATACAGCACTGATTTTAATTCTGAAAGTAAAATGAAAACTAATTATCTTATGCATAACAAGTTTATGATTTTTGATAATAAAAAGGTTTATACAGGTTCAATGAATTTCAGCAGGACAGGACTTTCCGGATTCAACGCAAACAGTGTAATCATAATTGATTCACATGTAATTGCAAAACTTTATAAAAATGAATTTGAACAGATGCTCCATGGCAAATTTCACAAAGACAAATCCCGAACAACAGAAAATGAGAATATGCAAATAAACGGAACAAAGCTTTCAGTATTCTTTTCGCCGCAGGATAAAACAATAAGAAACAACATAATTCCACTGGTAAATAATGCATCCAAATACATCTATATACCGACATTCGTGCTCACCCATCAGGAACTTTCGCAGGCACTGATAAATGCAAAAAATCGAGGAGTAGATATAAAAATTATAATTGACGGAACAAATTCAAACCAGAAACACACAAAACACCACATTTTAAGAGATGCAGGAATAAAAATCAAAACAGAAAATTATGCAGGAAAAATGCACATGAAAACAATGATTATAGATGACAAATACACTATTACCGGTTCAATGAATTTTTCCAACAGCGGCGAAAACCGCAATGACGAAAACCTTATAATCATTGAAAACAGAAGCCTTGCGGAATTTAACAAAGACTTTTTTAACTATCTCTGGATAAAAATTCCGGAAAAATATCTTCATACAGACATACGTGCAGAAAGTCCGGACTCAATCGGTTCTTGCTCAGACGGCGTTGACAACGACCACGACGGCAAAATTGATAACCTCGACGATGGCTGCAATTAATTAAATTAGATTGCCAATAGACCAAATTCTATTCGTTATAGACTTGAAAACACTTCAAAAGTTTTTTCCGATGGGTTTTCTAGAAAATTAGCAACATATTTGTCTATTTTTCGAAGAATAGGACTGTCTGCAATAGCCTCAAAGTTAAATTTGACACTTGAAAATACATTCTCATCAGTCAGAGCTGCTATATACTCTTTAGACATCATGTAGGATGAAATACCCATTCTAGACTGAAGCAATTTTACAGCTTCCTGAGGATTTTTAGAAGTTTCAATAATATTTACAAGAGTTTTAATATCAAAATTTATAGGCAGCTTGGAACTTTTTGCATACCCGTCAACGTATTTTAAAGCATTCAGCATTAGTTCTTTTGCATCCCAAATAACATCGCCCCTTCCCCATTCAAAATGTTGGAACTGCCATCTGTTTGCTTTATTTGCCAATAGATTAATCACTTCCATGATCATTTCAATCTTAGCATTCGGGGTATATCCGTGCCATGCAGGTTTCATACCATTTTTCCGTAAAAATTTACTGAACATTAACATTCCATCGAAATCAGAAGTACTTCCCCAGTGATACGTATCTGAAGACCTTACCTCATAACCCATTTTTTTCAACACATCATTTGTTGTCTCTGAGATATCATCAGCTGCAGTCTCAATAACTTTTACACCTTTTAAATCTTTAAATTCATCAATTTTTGAAGCGTCGGAAATTCGATACAGCCCCGGTTTCATAGTTTGAGAAAGTCGCACTATAACAGAACCTTCCGGTATTTTAATCCTGCCTTGAGAATAAAAATCCGCAGCAATACCGCCGGTAAAGTTATTTTCTTTAATAGCCCGTGCGGCTTTCATCGGAAGAATAAAGGCTAATTTCTTTTCTGACCAATCACCGTTGAAATGAGATTCAACGGCATGATTTACTGCAAAATGCACACTGTCACGGGGAGCCCCAACCGCGGATCGAGCTGTATCTATATAACCTTTTCTCGGCAGATAATCTGTCAAATGAACCAGCACCATACCGTCTTCATTTAATGCTCCGTCAGCTCTGGTTAACTGATGATTTTTTGCAAAAGAAAAAATTCCTTCCCGCGATGCAGGAACGCAACGTCCGCGAGGCATAGTCTTTGCCAGCCTGACTAAACTGTTTAGCAATACTTTCATAATCCTTTACCTGTATTTCGTGTCTTATTTATATAAAAACATTTATTATATAGGAATTGCCTAGTTTCCGTAAATAATTTTTGCCTCAACTTCTTTTTTGCCGCTGATACTCTGCGTCAAACTGTCAACAAGCTCAGCAGCAGTGTCTGCAGTATAAAACTTGCCGCTTGTGACAAGTGCAGTACACTCCAGCTGTTCCAAATCATCTCTGTCTTTAACATTAAATGCGATTACGTCAATCGAAATATCTTTCCTTACCTTAATTAATTCCATAACATAAGTGCAGGGACTTTCGTCACAATTTTCCCCGCCGTCAGTGAGAAGGATAATTCTTTTTTTACCTGTAACTCCGAGAAAATCATGTTTGACAGCCTGTTTAAGCGAATATGTAATCGGAGTCATCCCGCGCGGCTTTGTTTCATTTAATGATCGCTGTACATTAAATGAATTTGCAGGAGCAATAGGAACTGCAAGAGTAGATGCTCTGCAGGCTTCAAATGCTGTAAAACCCATTTTATGTCCGTAAATTCTTAAACCGATAGAAACATCCCGCCCGATATGGGGCAAAATTTGTGCCATAGTTTCAAGCATCAAATCAATCTTTTTACGCCCGCTCAGATAATCCGTCATGCTGTTTGAAAAATCCATGATAAAAAGGATTTTCTCATCCGTGTTCCCATACTTTTCGTAGTTGTAGTTTTCAGGACGATACAGTCCGTAGTTTTCTGCTTGTACAGATATCCCTGCAACTAAAAAAAATAAAATTAAAATAATTTTTTGCATAATTAAATTATTTATTCTAAAGCGGCAAATACTATCTCCACCAGGAAAAACAAAAGGTTAAATAAAAAAATATTGTAATATTCTTTAACATGATTAAAGTTTTTATAATAATCTGCCGATAATAAAAACATTATGGTAAAAGGTATAAATTTAAACAACAATATTGAAGAATACAAAAAAACACTTAGCAAAGCAGAACTGCAAGCCTTTAATGCGTTAAGCAAAGAAGAGCAGATTTCCATTATGAAACAGAATTACAGCGGCAAAGTACCGTCCGGCAGTCTTTGGAGCGGTGCAGCGCACAGTGCAGCAGGCACAACAGACACAACCCTAAGCATTGTTGATTCACTTTATAATGACGTTAAAGGGCTCGGGACATCATCAACCTTCGGTGAGCACCTCGGGAAAATAACTCCGGAGAATATTGCAGATGTATTTGAGTTATACAATAAAAAATACGGCGAATCCTTAGTGTCTGCAATATCGAACGAATTCAACATAAGCAAAAAAGACCGTACCCAATTGCTGGCAGCACTTGGCGAAAAACTTAACAAAAAGCTTGAGGACATAGATGCACCGCGAAGAATTGATTTAACGAAATTAAACGAACTTTCAAATAAAACTTTAAGTTCCTGGCGGACATGCGACACAGGAGAAATTGATAATTTATTTGCTGAAAATTTACTTCCGGTTGAAGCCGAAAAATATTTGCCCACGCCGCCAGAGTACACTAAAGATCTACAGATTAATAAAATAGGCGGAGGTTTTGAACGAGCATTCCAACTTCCTGACGGCACAATAAAAGCAGTAAAATACGAAAATGGAAACTGGACAGCGGTTACAGAAAGAACCGTTACAGATCCGGAAACACATGAAAAAATTACGAAAGGCACTGAAAGATATTTGGAAGAACCCGGCAAATACGAAGAATATGAGTATTCAGAATCCGGAACAAAAGTCTCAAAATATGAAAACAATATATGCATTGAAACTAAAGTCGATCAAAATGAACCTGTATCTTTCCGTTCGACAACCCAATATGATCCCAAATCAGGAGAAATATTAAGCAAAAATACAACATACACATCCCCTAGTCGAACTATAAACGAATTTTATGAAAACAACAAACTGGCAAAATTAATAGACTACCATTCCGGCAAGGACGGTGGTGTAAGAACAGATACTTTCTATAATGAAAACGGAGATATAAAATTTTCAAGAAGAATAGCCTCAAAAGTCAATACAAATCAAAATTCTTCCGAAATTACGCTCTTTCGTGACGGAAAAACATACAAATTTACATCAAGTGTGTCTGAACCGGACGAAAACGGAATAATTCATTCAGAGTGCAACGGCAAACATTTTCAAACAAAATTTTCTGATGATACAGTATCTGTAAAGAATTTAACAGACGGAAAAACGACATCACTTGCTTTAAACAAACTATTCAAAGAATGCACAGATGAAGAAAAAAAAGTATTCATAGAAAAGCTAAAAAGTGTTAACGGACAAGTACTGTTTGATATTGCAGCAGAGGTTGACGATATTGAGCACTCAAACAAGTCACTATATATAAATACCAGAAACTTAATATTTAAACTTATTTCAGAGAATCACAGAATCGGCGGTGCCTATAGTGCATTTACCAATGATATATTTGTAACTGAAAACACATTAGAGCACGAGTTAGGACACGCACTTGACGCTACAATTTCGGAATACAAATTACCACTGCAAATAGCCAGATTTTCATCAAACAAAAATGAAAAATTTCAACAGGCATTTGAAAAAGAACTTGAGAATTTTGAAAAAATAGCTGAGGAGAAAAATATTGACAAACCTTATGCAACAAAAACTTCTCTTGAATTTATCGCTGAAAGTTATGCAATGTTAATGACAGGCGACAGCCAGGCTGACGGGGGCTTAACAATACTTGAATATTTTCCCGAAAGCTTCATAGAAGCCGCAAAACACATGGAATGGGTCAGAACTCTTCCTGACAATAGAAGAAAATAAATTGGGACATATATAGTAAATTTCTCAGACATCATTAAAAGTGCGTCATTCTGAGGGCTTTAGCCCGAAGAATCCCTTTTAATTAGATACTTCGCTAACGCTCAGTATGACGGAGTTTTGAAAGTTTTTGCGGAATTTGCCATATAAGTTCAATAAATTGTAATTGACGTTAAAATCTGCTTGCAATAAAATAAAGACATTATGAATAGCAAAGAAATGATTAAACTGGCTGAAAAAGCATTAACAAAAGAATTTGAACAAATAGACGAAATTAGGGACTATAATCAGGAAAAAGTTTTAAAAGCCTTTATAGAAAACAAAGTTGCCCCTGAACACTTTTATACTGTATCAGGCTACGGACACGATGATCTGGGCAGAGAAGTTCTGGACAAAGTATTTGCAGATGTATTCAAAGCAGAAAAAGCACTGGTAAGAATACATTTTGCATCAGGTACACACACTCTTGCCTGCTGTCTGTTCGGGAATCTCAGACCGGGAAACAAACTTATATCTGTTGCAGGCGCGCCGTATGATACAATGCAGGAAGTAATCGGAACAGCAGGCGACAACGAGACGAAAGAAGATTCACTGATTGCGCACGGCGTTCTTTATGAAGAAATTCCGCTGAAAAACGGAACAGATATTGATTTTGAAAAACTTGAACAATCAATTGACGAAACCGTAACAATGGCGCTTATTCAACGTTCAAAGGGTTATTCAACAAGAAAATCCCTCTCAATGGATACAATCGAAAAAATCTGCAATATCATTAAACAAAAAAATCCAAACTGTATTTGTTTTGTTGATAACTGCTACGGTGAATTTGTAGATACAAAAGAGCCGCTGGAAGCAGGTGCTGATTTAATTGCAGGTTCACTTATAAAAAATCCGGGAGGCGGAATAGTTGAAGCAGGCGGATACATTGCAGGCAAAGCAAAATACGTGGACAAATCCGCAAACAGACTTACAGCACCTGGTATCGGATGTGAGGGGGGCGCAATGTTTAACCAGCACAGACTAATATTCCAGGGTTTATTTATGGCGCCGTCAGTTGTTGCTGATGCAGTGAAAGGTGCTGTGCTTGCTGCCAAAGTCTTTGATGAAATAGGTTACGACTCATACCCGAAATACAACGAAAAACGTACAGACATAATACAAAATATAACGTTTGGTTCACCTGAGCCTCTGGAAGAATTTTGCCGCACAATACAGTCGCTTTCACCGGTTAACGGATACGTAACACCTATTCCGGAATACATTCCGGGCTATGAAGATAAAGTAATTATGGCCGGCGGAACTTTTATAGAAGGTTCAACCATAGAACTCTCTGCTGACGGACCTATGAGAGCACCTTACGTAGCATATATGCAAGGCGGCTTAAACTATGCCCATGTAAAAATTGCACTCACAAAAATTCTTGAAAAAGTTCAACGAATTTAATCGGATTATTAAGTTTTTTAAATTACTGAAGCCTTGACAGCTCAAAGATTTTACCTAAAATCAGTCAAGTGAAATTTTCTACCCCTTTGCAAGTAAAATTTTTGTGTTATGCTGTATAGAGACCCCAAGGGTTAGTAATTTAAATTTAGAGTACATAGTATTAAGAAGAGGAAAAATTTATGTCATTACCAAATGTAGCATACTTCTCAATGGAAATCGCAATGGATCAGTCTTTAAAGACATATTCAGGCGGTCTTGGATTTTTGGCCGGTTCACATATGCTTTCCGCAGGATATTTGCAAATGCCAATGGTAGGCGTAACTATGTTATGGTCATACGGTTACTACGATCAACGTATTGCTCATGATGGTCAGGTAGAAGTAGCTTATATCAGAAAGTACTACGACTTTCTTAAAGACATCGGTGCTTCAACCGAAGTTGAAATTTTTGGAGAAAAAGTTAAAGTTAAAGCTTATTTAGTTGAACCTGATTTGTTCGGAACTTGCCCTGTTTATCTTTTAACTACAGATATTGAAGGTAACAGCGATTGGGCTAAGAGTATTTCTCACAAACTCTACGACGGTAACGAAAAAATCAGAATTGCTCAAGAAACTGTTCTCGGTGTTGCCGGTATCAGAATTCTTCAAGAAGTTGGATACAAATTCGACGTTGTTCACATGAACGAAGGTCACGCACTTCCTGCTGCGTTTGAATTATTAAGACAATACAACGGCGACCTTAATGAAGTTAAGAAAAGAACTGTATTCACAACTCACACTCCTGTTGCAGCAGGTAACGAAGTTCACTGGGTTGACACATTGCTTGAAGGCGGATTCTTTGCAGGCGCTTCAAGAGAAACTGCTGTTCAACTCGGCGGCGAAAACTTCTCGCTTACAGTTGCAGCTTTAAGAATGAGCAGAATTGCTAACGCAGTATCACAACTCCACGGCCTCGTTGCTAACAAAATGTGGGAATGGGTTGACGGAAGATGCCCTATCAGAGCTATCACTAATGCTGTTAACCTCCACTACTGGCAAGACAAACGTATTCAGGAAGCTAATACTCCGGAACAATTACTCGCTGTTAAACGCGAAATGAAAGTTGAATTGTTTGAATATGTTGCAAACGTTGCAGGTAAAAGATTTGATCCTGATGTATTAACAATTACCTGGGCAAGAAGATTTGCTGATTACAAACGTGCATGGTTGATTCTTATGGATAAAGACAGAATTAACAGATTGCTTGACGCTAACAAAATTCAAATCATCTTCGCCGGTAAATTCCACCCGGATGATGTTATGGGCAAAGAAATGTTTAACAAACTTCTTAACCGCTCACACAGCCTTAAAAACGTTGTAGTTTTACCTGGTTATGAACTTGAATTATCAGGTATGTTAAAACGCGGTTCTGATATCTGGTTAAATACTCCGCTCAGACCGTTCGAAGCTTCAGGTACTTCAGGTATGTCAGCAAACGCTAACGGTGCTCTTCACCTTTCTATCTATGACGGTTGGACTGTTGAAGGTACATTTAACGGCATTAACGGTTATACTGTTGAATACCCTGAACTTGATGACGAAATGCCATGGGAAGAACGTCACTGGAAAGATCATGAATGTCTCATGAATATCATTGAAAATCAAATCATCCCAACTTACTATGAAAACAAAACTGAATGGGCAAGATTGATGAGACAGGCTATCAGAACTTCTGAAGCTTACTTCAACTCTGACAGAATGGTTATTGAATACTACAACAGATTGTATAAACCAATAGCTCATGACGATTCAACTACAGGAACTACTAAAAAAGAAATGAATATTTCTGAAACTCCTACATTTGATGCTTGGACTTTCTCTAATATCAAGTAGTTTTCTTAACAAAAATACATAAAAAGGCCGCTTTGAAAAAAGCGGTCTTTTTAGTTGTGAAATAAGGACTTTCGGTGAATTTAAACTTTAGATTTATTACGAAATGTAACGAAAATAGATAGAAAAATTAAAGAAAATAATTAAAATAACCGATAAAGAAAGTATAAGGGAACGAAATCGAAAGGAAACATGCTATGGGAATGGCAGCATCACAGGCAAGATTTTTAGGTCTTACCGCAAGGAAAACAAACACTGAATATGAAGGACAACAGGTTAACCAACAAAGAACAACTTTGTCTAACCAATCTGCTAATTATTACAATCAGTTGTTAGGAATGACAGTTCCAACTCCTCCGTCTACTACTGATTATACTAAGACAGTATATTCATTCAATGACGGTGCTCTGACCAATTCCATAACTTCCTTGATTGCTCAAGCTGACGGTAACTACTTAATCAGCTACAACAGAACTTATACTGATGATTACGCTCCTGTTTCCACTACTCCTACTGTTATCTTCTACGATGAAGATAATGGTACATACAGCATCGGCAGCGACATCTTAAGAGTTGCTGGCGACACTAACACTCAAGGGTATGATGTGGATAATGACCCGTATTTGTCTACTCTTACTCAAGAGCAAAGAGATGCTTTGATGGAAGAAGAAAAACTTTACATT
Organism: Candidatus Gastranaerophilales bacterium; assembly: GCA_944324235.1. GTDB lineage: Bacteria > Cyanobacteriota > Vampirovibrionia > Gastranaerophilales > Gastranaerophilaceae > CALUVN01. Next base: position 1,085 of record CALUVN010000008.1, on the reverse strand, counting down.
GAAAAATTAAACAATAAATATAACAACGGTGACCAAACAGGTAAATGGTACGTAAGATATCAAAAGAATACTTCTACAGGTCAATGGACACCTTATTTCTACAAAAAATCTAAAGTAGATATATATGATGAAACAAACAATCCATCAGGGTCTATTTACTCTGACAAAGGATCTTCTCAATCATCTATTCCGGCATACACTATCGGTACTGACAAAGTTACTGAAGAAATCAAAGGTGTAACAGCTAAAATGGAACAGGATACTACAGGAAGATACATTGCCATCACTTTAAACCCTGGTACTGAAGATGCAGTTACTTATACTCTTGATGCTACTACTATTACTGATCAAGACAAGTACGATGATGCAATGAATCAATACGAATATGATAAAGCTCTTTATGATCAAGCTGTTCAAGAAATCAATGCTAAGATTGAAATTATACAAGCTGAAGATAAAAACCTTGAATTACGTTTGAAACAGTTAGATACTGAACAAAACGCTATCCAAACTGAAATGGATGCTGTTACTAAAGTTATTGAAAAGAACACAGAATCTACTTTCAAAACTTTCGGTTAATAAAAAGCTCCGCATTAACTATCAGGTTTGGAGCAGGAATAAGTTTATTTCTTTAGAGTTTACGGAACATAATATGGAGATTAATACAATTATTTAAAATAACGAACAAGAATTCTCAAAAGCGGTTGCATAGTACCTCCTAATATATCCTATACGTTTTTTTTCACTTTCAATCGCTTTTGAACCCTTTTTTATATAGTTTTCCTTTTTTCCCTTTATTTCCCTTTACGACCCTTTAAATGGTCGTTTTTTATTGGCAAACAGCAAACATGATGTTTGCATCAATACTATTTCCACAGACTGAAAAGTCGCCTGTATTAGATATTCAGAAAACTTATAAAAATCTTTGAAAAGCCGGCTTTTGAAAAAAGTAAGAGTTTTCTAACACTTCCCTCCCCCTTGAGGGGAGGGATTGAGGGAGGGGGCTAAGGTGAGGGGGCAAACATAAGTTTGCATCAATACTACTCTTCAATATTGAAGCAGTCGCCTTTATTAAGTATTCAAGA
>CALUVN010000007.1 GCA_944324235.1 Candidatus Gastranaerophilales bacterium | reverse complement strand
GGGTGAGGTATGCTTTGCGGAAAGCTCAGATCCTGAAACGAGTTCAGGATGACAGACTTTGTCCCTCGCCCAGTCAGTCTTCCCTCCACTCACAGAGGTCAATCTGACGGGGGAGGGAAGTGTTGTTAAGCTCTTACGGTTTATACAAAAGCCGACGGCGAAAAGTCTTTCAAAGTCTTTTTGCCTAGCCCATTGGCGGCGGCTGAATGTATAGCGGTAAAAGTTTATGCCAGTCTCCGTCTGTTGATTTGATTTTTTCTTCTGCCATACTTATCAAGATTTCTCCGAGCGGATAAGATTTTTGCTGGTACGAAATTCCGCCGAGAATCGGCTGCAGTCTGTCATCGGTTATAACGGTATAATCCCCGCTTTGTGCCAGTTTTTTAACCTCTTCCAGCTCAATTGCGCCTTTAATTTCATTATCAACATAAAGATAAGCCTTGTTTTTTCTTGCATCAAGCGCAACAAGCGGGTTCGGGCTGTCTGTAATCTTTGACAAAATTTCCAGTGACGAAACCCCGACAGTCTTGCAGCCTGATTGTTGGGCAAATACCCGTGCTACCGTTGTGCAGGCTCTTATTCCCGTAAAACTTCCCGGGCCGATATTTATTCCGATAAGCGTGATATCTTCAGGCTTTATTTTGTTTTCGTTTAAAACCTCTGCTATTGTCGAGATTAAATACGCTGAATGGTAATGTGTCTGTGTGTTTTCTATAACTTTTGAAGATAGAATTTTGTCGTCCTTTTTTAATACAACGTACATTTTGTCCAAACACGTATCAAAAGCTAATGTTATTTTACTTTCCACTTTTTAATTCCTCTATAATCTTTATGTTATCGTCGCCAAAGGCTTCAAATGAATATTTTCTTTCATCGTTTTCTGCGTATGTTACGTTGATTTTTATATGGTTAAACGGAATTTCATCCTGCGAAAATTCTGCCCATTCTACAAACGTAACCTGTCTGCCCTCGGAGTATTCCCTGAGTTCATCAAGTATTGTGTGCACTCCTTCGTTTTCTAGTCTGTATAAGTCAAAATGATACATCGGAACTTTTCCGCTATGGTATTCATTCAGTATTACAAAGCTCGGACTCGTAACTTTTTCTTTTACTTCCAGTGCTTCTCCGATGAATTTTACAAATGCAGTTTTGCCAGCCCCTATTTCTCCGTAAAGGCTCACAAATACTCCATTTAGTATTAAATCCGCAAATCTGTACGCCAGTGCTCTGGTGTCTTCTAAGTTTTTACATACTACTTCATATATTTCATTCATCTTTTTCTTTCTCGCTTATTACTACCTGATTTCTTCCGGTTTCTTTTGCTGTGTAAAGCGCCTTGTCTGCTTTTTTCAAAAGCTCGCCGTCGTTTTCTCTCGGGTTAAATTCATGCACTCCAAGGCTGATTGTAACATTAATAAATTTTGTTTCAATATCGGGGTTGATTCTTGAAATGTCGATAGCCTTCTTTTCTACTGCGGAACGCAAACGTTCTGCAACCATTCCTGCTTCTTCAAGCTTTGTGTAAGGAAGAAGTATCGCAAATTCTTCCCCTCCGTATCGGCCTGCGATATCGTATTCACGGAGCTGCATCCTGATTGTTTTTGAAACTGTCCTCAAAACTTCGTCTCCGACAGCGTGCCCGTAAGTGTCATTAACCTGTTTGAAATGGTCTATATCTGTCATTATTGCACAAAGCGGAGTCTTCTGACGTCTTGCTCCTGCTGCTTCCTGTTTAATCCGTTCTTCCAGCTGCCTTCTGTTATAAAAACCAGTGAGCGCGTCAAGGGTCGCGTGTTTTAAAATTTCGCCGTAAATGTTCGCTCTGTTTATTGTCGTTGCGGTTTGATTTACAAGTTGCTGGATGTACTCCAGTTCTTTTACCGTAAGTTTTCCGTCAGTACTTTTGGTTACTATGCAGCCAAGAACTTTGTTTTCCTCTATCAACGGGAAAATACCTGTTCTTCCCTCGTTTGTAAGTATGGTTACGGATTTTGGCGTTATTGTTTTTATCAGATTGAAAATGTTTTCATCTCTGCACATGTTCGGCCAGGCAAGATAAAATTCTCCTGTTGCTGCGTCTTTCAAAAAAATGTATATGAGGTGGTTTGAGATGAATTTATCTATCATTTCTCCGATTAGCGGTATGATATAATTAAGTTCGTATTGCGACTCTATAATTTTTGCGATGTTTGTTATTGAGTCGTGAAAATCAATGCTCTTCTGCATTTTTTCCGCAAGTATTATATTTTGGATTTTTAATGAAATCTGGTAAATTCCGAGTTTCATAAATTCCATAAAATCGTCTGAAATGTTTCCTTCCAATCTTAGCATCCCGATTTTTTTGTTGTGTTTATAGAACGGATAATAAATGTATTCGCCTTTTACTATAATGTTTTCCGCAGATAGTTCTTCAAACAGATATTTTAATTCGTCCGCTTTTTCATTTATAACCCAGCTTTGCGAAAAATCTCGTATTTCATCGGAATTCGCAACACGCGTATAGATTTCAAGTGCTGTAAAACCGAAATTTTCAGCAAAAAAATCACCCAATGCACTTACAACTGATTTAGCATTGTAGGTTTCATTAAGTGATTTTGAAAGTTTTTCAATTTTTTTTATAAAATCTTGCATCAGCCCTCTAATTTTTGGAGGATATCGTCTGCGATATCAAAGTTTGCATAGACATTTTGTACGTCGTCGTGCTCTTCTATTTTATCAAGAAGTTTCAAAATTTGGCTTGCCGTATTTTCGTCTGTTACGGCAATTGTATTTTGCGGAATTCTTGTGAGTTCTGCAGATACACTTTTGAAACCTTCAGCTTCCAGTCCTTCTGTTACTTTCTGGAAGTTTTCAACAGATGTTAATACTTTGTATTCTTCATCCTCTTCGGTTACATCGTCAGCTTCAAGATTTATTGCTGCTTCCATTAGTTTTTCAAAATCAACGTCGTCTTTATTAAAAGTTATGCATCCTTTTTGATCAAACATCCAGCCTACGCAGCCGGTAGCGCCGAGACTGCCGTTGTATTTTGTAAAATAACTTCTGATATCGCCAGCCGTTCTGTTGCGGTTATCAGTCATTGCTTCTATTACAACCGCAACACCACCCGGAGCGTATCCTTCGTATGTTAATTCTTCATAATTTTCAGCACCTGCGGCTCCTGCTCCTTTTTCAATTGCACGTTTTATATTATCGTTTGGAAGCCCTGCGGCTTTAGCTTTTTCTATTGCCGTTCTCAAACGGAAATTCCCTGCCGGATCTGGCCCGCCGAGTCTTGCTGCTACTATTAATTCTCTTGAATATTTTTGAAATACGACTGCTCTTTGGGAGTCTACTTTTGCCTTTTTGTGTTTAATGGTTGACCACTTTGAGTGTCCTGACATATTTTTTACCTCTTTATATACTCTTTTCCTGCTTAAAATTGTAGCAGAAAAATGAACTTTATTCATGTATCGTATAAATTTACTTAATATATTATTTACATGAATTTTTCATTTGTTATATTATTTTTGTTGGTATACAAAAGAGACAAGGGCATAAAATGAGCAAATATTTATTGGAAATAGGAACTGAAGAATTACCTTACAAATTTATCCCGTCTGCTATTCAGCAGTTACAAACAGGATTTGAAAAGTTTTTAAGTGATAACAAAATTAATTTTGAAAAAGTTAATGTTTATGCAACGCCGCGACGTTTGGCTGTTATAGTTGACGATATCGCAAAATGCAGTCCGGATGAAGTTAAGGTTGTAAAAGGTCCTATTGCAAAAGTCGCTTACGATGAAAACGGTAATCTTACAAAAGCCGGCGAAGGTTTTTTGAATAAAAACGGGCTTACAAAAGAAGATGCTTATATCGAAAATGATTACCTTCATGCAAAAGTTGTTATAAAAGGCAAACCAATAGAAGAATTGCTCAAGGAAAATGTTCCTAACATTGTTTTGAAACTTCAAGGCTCTCACTTTATGAGATGGGGCGCTAACGATGAAAAATTTTCACGTCCTATCAGATGGATTGTCTCTTTACTTGACAGAGAAGAAGTTAAGATAAAAATTATAGATGTTGAATCAGGTGCATATTCACGCGGACACAGATTTGCGCAAAAATCCGTTGCTATCGGACAGCCTGATGATTACGTTGAAATTATGCGTAATGCCTGCGTTATAGTTGACCAGAACGAAAGAAGACAAATTATTATTGATAGGGCAAAAGCAGAAGCTGATAAACTCGGAGCTGTTCCTTATTATACTGAAGATTTGCTGGAAGAAGTTACGTTCATTACAGAATATCCTGTTCCTGCAGTCTGTGACTTTGACCCTAAGTATCTGGAAATTCCGGAAGAAGTTACGGTTACTGTTATGGCTGTTCATCAAAGATATTTCGCTCTTTACAAAGACGGAAAACTTATCAATAAATTTATCACTATGACAAATTACATCGGTGATGAATTCGCAAATATTAAAGCGGGTAACGTAAGAGTTATTAAGGCTCGTCTGGATGATGCCGTATTCTTCTTTAAAGAAGATACTCAAAAGCCGCTTGTCGATTATGTGGAAGATTTGAAAGGCGTTACTTTCCAAAAGGGTATGGGCTCGGTTTACGACAAAACCCAAAGAATAGTGAAACTTTCAAAACAAATTGCTTCTGAGTTGGGAGTAAATTCTCCTGCAATTGAGAGAACAGCTCTTTTATGTAAAGCTGATTTGACTACAAAATTAGTATTTGAATTCACTGAACTTCAAGGGTTTATCGGTGCAGATTACGCAAGAGTCTCCGGTGAAGACCCTAAAGTTGCGGAAGGTATTAAAGAGCATTACTTCCCGCTTAATGCAGAAAGTGAAACCGCAAAAGGCGTTGAAGGTCAAATTGTCGGTATTGCGGATAAAATTGATACTATTTGCGCAGTTTTTGTTGACGGTAAAAAACCTACAGGTTCATCCGACCCGCTTGGCGTAAGAAGAGCTTGTCTCGGTATTATCAGAACTATTCTTGCAAATAATTTGAAACTCAATGTTTCTAAATTGATTAAAGAAACTTTAGCACTTCTGCCTGTTCAAAAGGATTGCGCAGATGAAATTAACGAGTTTCTGGTTCAAAGATTGATTATATTCCTGTCTGATGATTATAAGAAAAATGTATTGGAAGCATGTGCTTCAAACAAAAATCCTCTGGAAGATTTGTCTGATTATATAGAACGCGTAAAAGTTGTTCAAAATCTGGATAATCATGCGTTACTGGAAAGTGCAAACCGCGTCATCAGAATTTTGAAAGATGAATGTACAGCAACTGTAAATCCTTCATTGTTTAAGGAAAATGCTGAAAGCGTTCTGTATGAAAAAGTTAATACAATAAGTAAAACTTCAGATTATAAAAACTATCTAGGCATGCTGCTTGATATAAATCCTTATGTCGAAAAGTTTTTTGAAGATGTTCTTGTTAATGATAATGACGAAAAAATTAAACAAAATCGTCACGCATTGCTTGCTGTCTTAAAAAATAAATATGAATTGTTAACGGATTTTAGCAAGCTATAAGCGGATTTGAATCGTTATTTATAAAGTTTTGTAAATAATAGTTCAAAAAAAGTAAATTATTTTTTTCAGGGTACTTTAAAATATTACCAGAACATAATATAATAAATAAAAACGTGTAGAGGTAGTTATGCTTAACCGATTTAAAAATCTGAAAATCGTAAAACAATTAAAGAAAGAATTAAGCCCGCGATTACGCTGGTTAATGTTCTCTAATGCTTATGATATAAAAGATAAAACTTCACCTGAATATATTAAGATGATAAGCGGAGTTGAAGAGTTAAAAAGTACTTCTGACGAACGCAGGCTGGAAGCAATGGTCAGAGCCCAGCTCAAAGAAGAGTTCCCTAATATAGAGAGCATGAAATCTTATGAGCTACTTGTTGATGCAGTTATGCATAATTTGAAAACAAAACAGCTTCAAGCCACCGATGACATTGATTTTTCATAAGTCATCACAATAGGGAAAACCTTATTGGTTATATTAAAAAATAATACCCCGAAAGGCGGTGTTATTTTTTTTTATGCAAATATGTGCATTTGTTGTGCAACAAAAGATGAATATGGATTTTTTGCGGAATTGTCATTTTGAAGCTGTTTTTCGTTGTGTTTGTGTTTTAAAACTGCTGTTAATCCTGCGGCCAGTCCAACCAGTGCAATTCCTGCTGTAATAAGTGTTTTTTGTGAAAGTTTTGTGACTTTTCCCATATCAGTTATCCGGCCGTCAAGAAAAAGAATTTTAGAATTATTAAAGCAAATGTTATCTGCTATTTGTGCGGCTTTTTCTTTGAAATTGCCATAAATCATGTTTTTTAACATCTGCAGATTGTCAGCATAAAAGCCTTTAATTTTTTTACCCGAAGCGCCGAATTCGCCGAGCGGAGCATCGCTTCCATACAGCAGTCTGAAGGTTTGGTCTCCTTTTGATGTGTTTTGTAGACGCTCTATTAAATTTTTGATTGTAGGCATCTTAGGATTTTTACAATCAATCCACGATGTATCTCCGTATAGATTTGCACTTCCTGTTTCTATAGAATCAAGCAGCACATTTATAGCATCAGTATGGTCTGTGCCAGCGCCGAGGTGTGCAAGGATTACCGGAACTTTCGGAAATTTTTTTGCCAGTTCGTAGATTTTATGCGGACATCCGTATGAGCCTGTTTTATCAGAGTGAAACAGGCAGGGCAGCTTATATTTTTCGGCAATTTTCATATACGGCTCATAGACAGCAGAGTTTGCATCCTGTTTAAATACGTTTGGATGAAATTTTAACCCTATAAAAGAATTTGGGTTTTCTTTTAAAAGTTTTTCAATATTTTCTGCACTTCCGTATCCTGCCTGACATACGGCATAAGGTCTTTTTTGAGGATGCTTGCGGCATTCCGCGAGCATCTCAAGATTACCGTCAAGTTCATTTTTTAGAAGCGTATTATCGTCATTAAACGTCATACAATCAAGATTTGAAACAAAGGAATACTTAATTTCTTCTATAGATTGCTGACCTGCTATATTTATGGAAATTGGTTTTCCAATCAGTTCAAATGTGTCTTCCGGTGCGTATATTGTGCTTTCGGGAAGCCAGGTGCCTTCATGCATGTGCATATCAATATTTTGACCTTTAAATACCTGATGATTGATTTTAGAAACTCTCATCAAAACCCCCTCTCAGATGCCATTATTATTTTTTTTGCAGAATATTTTTAATAATTTATTATATTAAAGTATACATTATTGTGAATTTTGTGGCAATGCCGTGTTATATAATTTTTTATTTTTATATATTCTGCTGTGGTGCATATACGGTTGTCTGTTTTAAGTTAAACATATTTAAGTTTTATTAAGTTAAAAGGAGTAATATTATGACAACAATTATCGGAATCGGTTTGGATAACCGACTTGAAACGGCTGTAGAATTGCAAAAAATCTTAACACGATACGGATGCATTATTAACACAAGAATAGGTCTTCATTCAGCGAATTCTGCTGTATGTTCAAGTAGGGGCATCGTACTTTTGGAGGTTTTCGGGGAGGCTCAGCCGCTTCAGGATGAATTATCAAAAAATTGGACTATCCAGACAATGTTGTTTGAATAGTCCAATGTAAGCTTAATTTTTGTAGCATCCTAGTATAATTCTTCTACTTCAGCCTGTAGTTTATTTTCATAAATTTCAGCGAGGCTTGTGTACCACAAAAGCTGAATTATAAAACTGAAGTAACCGCCGATACATATTGCAAGTCCGAGTCCTATATTTTTGTTAATAAGACCGAGTATAAAGTAAATTATAAGCAGCGGTATTGTTAAGGCAATACTGAGGAAAATAAATTTTAATATTAAAATAAAAGTATCAACAAAGCCTTCTTTAATAAATTTGAACGGCAGAGTTATATTCATAAGCCCGAATGTTTGGAAACTTTTTGCATAAGCAATATAAACATAAGTCACAAATAATGAAAAAACAACAACGCCGAGCACCAGCAGCATCGCAAGTATTTTTATACCTATGAGCTGTGCGAATAAAAGAACTATACCGCCAAATAACATAGTATAAAAAGACCACACAATCATTATAAGTATCATACCTAATACTCTGCGGAACGGTTGAGTTGTTATTTCTGGCAGTACGGTAATACCCGCTTGAAGTCTTAAGTGTACTGTTTCTATTGTATATCCGAATAAATAAGCAGCGCCGATAATGGCAATTACTAACGCAATTATTAGCATCAGCGGATTATTTTGTATAGTCTTTAATAAATCCTGATCAGTTAAAAGAGCTGTGATTCCGCTGATACACGCTATACAAATATGCTTGTTCAGGATATCTTCGCCCTTATATAATTCCTTCAAATTTGAAATTAACTTGACCACTAATAAACTCCTTCCTTTTTGTTCCAGCAACAAAGTGCATTCTAACATTTTTTTTGGATTCTTGCAACAAGTTGAATTTTATTGTATTTTGAAATTATGGAATCAGAAGTAAAAACATTGGTGAATAATTTAAAACCGCGCATTATCCAGTTAAAGGAGTGTCTTTGACCTTGCTGCGCAGAAAGATGAACTAGAGTCCTTAGAGCATGATATGCAAAAACCTGATATCTGGTCAGATAAAGATAAGGTCTCTAAAATAGGTCAACGTATCAGAGAAATAAAAGAAACGGTTGCTGCTTTTAATGATTGGGATAATGCAGTTTCAGACGCAGAAGTAGCTCTTGAAATCGGCGATAGCGAACTTCTGGCGGAAGCTTTGCAAAAATTGACTGCTGTTGAAAAATCAGTCGAAAAATACGAGTTGCAGAAAATGCTTAGCGGAGAATATGACGCTGCTGATGCAATTTTAACGATAAATGCCGGCGCAGGCGGAACTGATGCGCAAGACTGGGCGAGTATGCTCTTGAGAATGTATATGCGCTGGGCAGAGAAACGCGGATGGAAAGTTGAACTTCTTGATAAACTTGATGGAGAAGAAGCCGGTATAAAATCGGCGACTTTCAAAATAACCGGTAAATATGCTTTCGGGTATGCAAAAGCGGAACGCGGCGTGCACAGACTTGTCAGAATATCACCGTTTAATGCTAACGGTAAAAGACAAACAAGTTTTGCATCTTTAGAAGTTTCTCCTATCATTGAAGATTTTGAAAAGAGTATTACAATCCCGCCGGAGGATTTGGAAATTGATACAATGCGTTCAGGCGGCGCAGGCGGACAAAATGTTAACAAAGTTGAAACTGCCGTCAGAATTCTTCACAAACCTACAGGAATTGTTGTTAAGTGCCAGCAGGAGCGTTCGCAGCTGCAAAATAAAGAAAATGCAATGCAAATTCTTGCCTCCAAACTTCTTGCAATAAGACAGGCTGAGCATGAAAAGAAACTTGCTGAACTCAAAGGGGAAAATGTTGATATAAACTTTGGTTCTCAAATTCGTTCTTATGTTTTTCATCCTTATAAAATGGTTAAAGACCACCGTACAGGTTGCGAAGTTGGAAATGTCGATTCTGTTATGGACGGGGATATTGATATTTTTGTTGAAACTTATTTAAAGCAAAATTAATTGTTGAATTTACAGGCAATTTTTCCTGATAAAAATACTTTATAAATACATAAGGTTATACTTTGTCAGGTAGAATTATGGCTGTAGAAAATGTTAATGTTTCACAATCAAATACAGGTTTTTCCGCCAATCCGGTTGAGTTAGTGCAGGAAGCCGTGAAACAAAAGCAGGCTGTAAAGCGTGCTGTGAACGATGTACTTGATGATACATTCGAAAAAGTTACGGAAGCCGCAACTGCACCTGTCGAAAAAACTTTATTAAACAGTGTAGCGCCGTTGCGCCGCATTGTCAGCCTTCCTGATATGGTAAGTCAGGGGGATGTAGCTGCTGCAATAGGACTTGGCGGATTGACGCTGGTAAGTTTGCCTGAAGATTGCAGAGATTTAAGGGATGCATACAGGCATTCGAAATCTGTTTTAACCCGTTCAAGATTTTCCAATGCTTATAATTATAGAAAATATCAGCACGATTTTTCATTTTTTAGAGGAACGCTTCTGCATGAATTAATGAAACGTGCTAAATCTCCTAAAATGAAAAAGTTTGTAAATAACGTGTATTCTCTTGATAAAACCTTATATAATACGTGGGTCGGAACACTGACAAAGAAAATTCTCGGAATAAAAGACGGGAAGAAAGTGCTTTCAAAAGTTAAAAACCTTGACGGTACGCAGCAATACGTACAGCAAATTCTTGTGAAAAAAGACTTATGGGGATTTAAAGATTTAACAGCCAGAGCATTAAAAAGAACCTCAGTTTTAGGGCTTGCATTTATGAGTTTGTTAGAGCTGCCAAAGATTGTAAAAAGCTTGAAAAAAGGCGAAGATACTGAAGAAAAAATAAAATCCGGTGCAAAACAGGCAGGACGCGGAGCATTAAATGTTCTTGGAGTTAGTATCGGCATGGGATACGGCGGAGCGTTCGGCGCGAAAAAATTCGGAGCTGTCGGCTCTCTTGTGGGTATGGGGGCAGGGCTTTTTGCCGGTTGCGGCGTAAGTAATTTGATTAAGCGGTTAGTTTTGCCTAAAGAAAAATCATCAGAGGCTCGCACTGTGTAAATCGGTTCCGCCGGTTTTTATAAGTCCGAATTTATCAGCGATTTTTTCAGCGGTTTGACGTGAATGAAATTTTATAATTCCTCGGTGTCTGTCATAAGGATAGTACACTTCCACACCGTCAAGTCCGTATCCTTGCAGTTTTTTAATAAAACTTTCAAGACTCAAAGCCCAGCAGCAGCATGGATGCGCAATTACGGCAATTCCTCCAGCGTTGTGTATTGCTTTTATTAAATCTTTCGGGTGTCGTTTTGCAAATATTCTGACCCAGTCTGCTTCTGTCTCTCTTTTGGTTTTAGCGCAGTATGAGAGCAGCTCTTCGTTGTTTACATCAACTCCGTATCCTAAAAGATGCAGGAAAACATATCCGCACCAGCAGTCAAATTCTACTGCCGGAATAATTATATCTTCTTTTAATATATCTGTTTTTCTGTAGCCGTCAAGCGTGTTGTGGTCACAGAACGCAATGTGTTGGTATCCAAGTTGTTTTGCCTGTTCTGTCAGAGCTTTGATGTCACCTTTTCCGTCAGAAAATGTTGTGTGCATATGCAGATTAACAGTATTTTCGGTAAAGTCTTTTTCGGTTAGTGATTTTATTATTTCTGTATAATTCTTCATAGTTTTGTTAAAATGTATTTGTAAAATTGAAAGTTTATTGATATTATTTATTATAACGCGAGGGATAAAATATGGCTAGATATAAATTACAGGACAGTGTTTGGTTTATATTCGGAGAGACTATAAAGATTTATATATCTAACTTTTTTAAATATACGGCATATATGGCATTCCCGATACTCGGGCAGTTGTTCGGAATAATATGGGTGTTTGCGTCTACATTTGTGCTTACTGATAATTTTGAATATGTTGCTGCAAAATTTCCTGCGCTGAATGATTATCCTTCTTTTATGCTGGCAGTGCTTTTGCTGGCATTACCCGGATTAATGCTTTTTATTGCGGCGTTCTGGCAGTTTTTGATTGCTTACGGCGCACTAAATTCCATGACGGAGGGGGCGTTGAGTTCCGGACATGTATATGATTTTGCCGCACATAAGGAGCTTATTATACGCAGAACCCCTAAATATATCGGATTATGGCTTTTGTACAGTATTTTTGTAGCACTGGCAAGTTTCCCTTTATTGTGGGTTTTAGGCGGAATTTTCTTTATATACTTTATTTTAATTTTTCAGGTATTTACGTTTGAAGAAGATTTATCAGTCGGCGGATATTTTAGAAAGAGTTTTGATTTAATCCGCGGTAATTTTGCAAGGACCGTTGCTTTAGTCCTGATACTGGTTGTTTTAACTTTTTATTTGATACCAATGGGGTTCAATGTTGTCCTTGATATTTTGAATTTGAGAAATTTATTGACCGATGCGATTATCCCGTTTGTTTCAAATCTTCCGTTAGACTCTTATAATCAAATGTTCAGTACCTTAAATATACCTCCTGTAACTCCTGATATGCTTGCAAAAAGTATTCTGGAGCAGTCAGTGTTCTTGGTTGCGTTCGGGTTTACGCTTCCTGTAAGAAGTATTTGCTGGACGTTGTGGTATAAAATTCTGGGGGAAAAGAAGGATAAAAAGTCATCAAAGAAATCCGGAAAATAAAAAATGTTTAAGTGTAAAAATTGTAACTCGACAGATAAATTTGAATTGATGTTTTCTCCAGAGTATAAAGGCGCAAGGCGTTACGCGCAGGTTTATAACGAAAAGGGAGAAATTGAAATAACCGTTGACGGTTATAAATTCATACCTGATTTACAGTTTATGAATGCATGTGCGGTATGCAGTTACTGCGGACAAATATATATGTGGGATTATGATATGAAAGGCCGGTCATAATGAGAAAATACAGAAAAAACAATGAAACAAGAGAAATTAAATTTACACCAAATTACACAAAGTATGCGGCAGGTTCAGTACTTGTTGAATTCGGTGATACAAAAGTTTTGACAACTGCGTCTGTCGAAACTGCTAAACCTAAATGGATGGATAAGGACGCAAAATCAGGCTGGATAACTGCGGAATATTCGCTTCTGCCGACATCTACTTCCGTGCGCTGTCAGCGTGAAAGAACCAAGCTTTCAGGCAGAACTCAGGAAATTCAAAGATTGATAGGCAGAAGTCTTCGTGCCTGCGTCGATTTAGAAAAAATGCCTGATTTGACCATCACAATAGATGCCGACGTAATTCAAGCAGACGGCGGCACAAGAACCGCAAGTATCTGCGGAGGTTATCTGGCAATGAAAACAGCTTTGGATAAACTTGTTGAGGACGGAATTTTAAAAGAAAATCCGATTATTGAACCGGTCGCTGCTATTTCTGCCGGTATCATTGCTGGCGAAGTTCGTCTTGATTTGGACTATGACGAAGATTCTCACGCTCAGGTCGACTCAAATGTTGTACTTACTAAAAGCGGCAAAATTGTCGAGTTCCAAACAACCGCGGAAGGTGCTCCTTATGATTATTCAAAGATGCTCGAAATTTTTGAGGCTGCTAAAAAAGGTATAAAACACATTATTGATATTTATGAAACTTTTTAGTATAATCGTATTGTTACTTAATAGGAGGTAAATATGAAAAAAATCTTACTTGCAACTATAGTGGTATCATTATTATCAACTTCTGCACTTTATGCGGCTGAAACTTACACTGAAAGATTCATTCAGAAGCACACTCAAAAAATAGTTGATAAAGAAAAAGAATTACAAGCACAACAAAAAGCTAACGAAGAAGCCAGAGCTAAAAGACAAGAAGAGTTCAAAGCCAGACAGGAAGCACGTCAAAAAGAAATTCAAAAAAGACAACAAGAACGTGAAGAAGCAAGAGCTGCTACTCAACAAAAGATAGAAAAGAAAAAACAACTCTGGAATCAATTAATTAATGAATAAAATATTAGTAAGATTTTTATTTTTAACAGTAACAGGTTTGGCTGCATTTGCGGCTGAACCTGTTTCAGCACCTGTTATTCCTGATGATCCAGAAGCTGCAGGGCAGATGCTTTTACAGCAATCTTTTCAAAAAACTGACCTGACCGAAGAAGAAGCTAAACTTAGAAAAAAAGAGTTTGAAGCCAAAGAAAAAGCTAAGTTAAAAGAAATCCGCGCTATAAAAAAGATTCAGAAGAAAAAAGATAAATTGTCTGAAAAGGCTAATGCAAAACGTCTGAAAGCTGCCGAGTATGAAAAGAAAATTCAGTATCGAATTCAAAAGATGGAAGAGAAAAAACAACAGCTTGAAACATTGATTGATACAGAAGCCATTGACCCGCAGGCTGATTCCGCGGAGACTTCGGATGGAGCTGCCGCTGATACCGTTGAACAACCGGTAGTGCAGGAAAATTCTCAGCAGAGCGATACATCAACTCAATCTGAGACAGCAAATCCTGCGGAAAAAGAAGATGAAAATATTTAATTGAATAAGCTTGTTTTCTGTGTTAAAGTTCATTTATGAATAACACTGTGGCAAAAACTTTAACAGGCGCTCAAATTTTGCTTGATACTCTGAAAAATTCAGGAGTCGATACAATTTTCGGTTATCCTGGCGGAATTGTTCTGAGCGTTTATGATGAATTGCTCAATCGTTCCGATATAAAACATGTTCTCGTGAGACACGAGCAAGCTGCAGTACATGCTGCAGAAGGTTATGCAAGAACGTCCGGTAAATGTGGTGTTGTCCTTGTTACATCAGGTCCTGGCGGAACAAATACGGTTACAGGATTGATGGATGCTTATTTGGACGGAATTCCTGTTATTGTTATAACCGGACAGGTTGTTTCGGATATGCTCGGACGGGATGCTTTTCAGGAAGCTGATATTTGTTCTATGACAAAATCCTGCACAAAAGCTAATTTTCAGGTTAAATCGATTGATGCGCTTGAAGATACGATTGTATCGGCTTTTCAAATCGCCCAAAGCGGTAAAAAAGGGCCTGTACTTGTTGATATTACAAAAGATGTTTTTTCTTCAAAGTCTGCATATTTGTATAGAAAACCTGTTGTGAACAGTTCGGATACTTTTGAGGGCGATTATAACCTTGCGTTGGCGGAAATTTTAAGTGCTAAAAAGCCTGTAATAGTTGCAGGCGGCGGGGTTTTACAGGCAGATGCATCCGATGAACTTTGTAAATTGGCTCAAATGCTTGATATTCCTGTAGTTTCAACAATGATGGGACTGGGCGCTTATCCTCAGGGTGATAAAAATTATCTAGGAATGCTCGGAATTTTCGGAGATTTTTCTGCCAATCAGGCTTTGCGTGAAAGTGATTTAGTTCTTTCCATCGGTGCGCGTTTTAACGATAGAATTACGTGTTGTTTTGATAAAGAACAGCTCTCTAAAAAATTCATTCAGCTCGATATAAATAAAAAGGAATTGTCTCGCAATGTTGCTGCGCATATTGAACTGTGCGGGGATGCAAAGCTTATTCTTTCAAAAATGCTTTCATCTGCCAAACAGCAAGCAAGAGAGGCTTGGATAAATGAGGCAAGACTTTTAAAATCAAAAAATGCTCCAAGAAAAAAAATCTCTGAAAAACTTCATGCATTTGAAGTTATTAGAGCAATTGATAAATTTACGCTGGATAAAGATGTTGTTTTTACTGCCGAAGTCGGACAGCATCAGGTGTTAGCGGCTCAAAATTTAACTCTCAGCCGTAACCGTAAACTGTTTTCTTCTTGTGGTGCTGGAACTATGGGGTTTGGTTTTCCTGCTGCTATAGGCGCATCTTTTGCCTGTGATTCTCCTGTTGTTTGTATCGCGGGAGACGGGTCGTTTCAGATGAATATTCAGGAGCTTGCGACCTGCGCAGATTATGATTTGCCGGTTAAAATTATGGTTATTAACAACGGTTATCTGGGAATGGTTCGTCAGTTACAGGATAAATTTTGTGATGGACGCTATTCAGAAACTAAAATCTCAAACCCTGATTTTGTAAAACTTGCTCAAAGTTACGGCTTGCCTGCAATGCGCGTGAACTCTTATGATGAAATTAATTCTGCCCTTGAATTCGCGTTTAATACAAAAGGAACTGTGATTGTTGATTTTGTTGTAGAACCTCTTGAGAGTGTATAAATTTAATTCATCTGGTCATAGACGCGTTTAATTTCCTGAATATCTTGCCACATAAGCCATTTAGGACTGCCTTTTTCTCTGGAGTCGTTACGGAGCAGGTAAGACGGGTGAAAAATCGGCATCATTTTAGAAAAATGCGGACCTTCATACCATTTCCCGCGCAGTCTTGTAATTCCCAGTTTCGTGTCCATCATTGATGCTACAGCAACTCTTCCGCACAATAAAATTATCCGTGGTTTAAGAATTTCAATCTGAGCATCAAGGTATTCTTTGCAGGCTTCTTTTTCTTCAGGAAGCGGGTCTCGATTGTCCGGCGGGCGGCATTTTAAGGTGTTGCATATATAAACATCTTTCTGTCTGGACAGTCCGACCGATGCAAAAATTTTATCCAGAAGCTGCCCTGCTTTACCGACAAAAGGCTCTCCTTGCATATCTTCATAATATCCAGGAGCTTCTCCGATAAGCATAAGTTTGTTATTTGGAATACCTCCAGAAAATACTATATTATGACGGGTTTTGCATAATTCACACTTTTGACAATGCAAACATTTTTCTTTTATTTTATCAAGTTCATTCTGAAACTGAGCAGTCATTGTATTCCTTTGAGTTTATGAACTTGAGGTTAAGATTCCGGTAAAAGTACTGAAATTACAGCATGATTAAGGTCAATGTATTCTCTGATTGTATTTTCCAAATCCTCAACTGTGATTTCTTCCAAATCCTTCAGATAGTCTTCAACAAGTTTCAAATCTTCGCATACAGTCATATAATAACCGATTGTTTCACCTATTTCCGATACGGTTTCGGCTGCAAATGCAAATTTTGATTTTGTTTTCTTTTTAGCCTTGGCAAGTTCTTCCTGAGTAATTCTGTTATTCAAAAGATTAGCCAGTTCATCCTTTACAAGCTGCAGGCATTTGTCTTTGTATTCTGCTTTAAAGTTTGCCTGTATGAAGAAATTGTTTCCGTCTTTAAATTGGTAATGTTCAGCGTCAATCATGTTAAACAACGGTTCAGGCTGTTTTTCAATGAGGTTTCTGTAAAGTCTTGAACTTGTTCCGTCCCCGAGAATTATGCTGATTAAATCCAGACGGATTGTGTTTTTTAAGTCACTTGCTTTAGGCCCAAGCCAGCCCATCATCATATAGCCCGTATTCACGTGTGCTTTATTTTCAATATATTTAGTTTCAGAAACCGGAGCATCAAGTTCTCTTGTTTTATGCGGGGCGTTCGGTCGTCCTGCAAAATCAAAACCGTTTTCAACCCTTTTTAAGACTTCTTCTTTGTCGTAATCTCCAACTATAATAGTTGTCATATTTTCAGGCGAATAGAAAGTTTTGTAATAATTCATAATTTCAGCCTGCGTTACTTGAGAGATAATTTCCGGAGTTCCTATTACGTCCCGTTTGTACGGGTGCTGCGTGTACATATTAAAGTTACATGTATTATAAACTTTTGTCCACGGCTGATCTTTTCTCATTCTTATTTCTTCAATAACAACGTGGCGTTCGCGTTTGTCCGTCACTGTTGTATCGTTCAGATCAAACGGAGCGCCGATTTCAACTTCCGGAAGCACCGGATCAATCATCATATCCGCGTGCAAGTCAATAGCTTCATATAAATCTCCGGAATTTTCGCCTTTCGGTAAAGTTACATAATAAAAAGTATAGTCTTTCCATGTTGCAGCGTTTACTATTGCGCCCTTTGCCTCAAGAATTCTGTCGAATTCGCCTGCTTTGTGTTTGTGAGTTCCTTTAAACATAAGGTG
Organism: Candidatus Gastranaerophilales bacterium; assembly: GCA_944324235.1. Classification (GTDB taxonomy): domain Bacteria; phylum Cyanobacteriota; class Vampirovibrionia; order Gastranaerophilales; family Gastranaerophilaceae; genus CALUVN01. Next base: position 35,856 of record CALUVN010000007.1, on the reverse strand, counting down.
TTCAAGAAAGTGTGAAATCCCGTTAATCTTGTCATCTTCATTTATTGAACCTGTTTTGACCCAGGTGCTGACATTAGCAAGGTCGCCTTCTTTGTGCGCAAGAACTATCTTATGCCCGTTTTCTCTTTCATATACTTCTACATCTTCCGTCAGGAACGGATATTTCACTAAACTTTTTTTCATGTAACAAACCTCTTCTTCTTTTTAATTGTATTATACCATAACTTATTTTTTTAAGTTATAATCAAGTCATGAGTATAATTAACAGGTTAAAAAATAAGGTTGTGGTATCGGTTCAGGCAATGCCTTCCGAGCCTTTGTATCTTGAAAAATGCATGGTCGCAATGATGAAATCGGTTGTTAAAGGCGGTGCGGGCGGACTTCGTGTTGCGGGAGTGCGGGATGTTAAAAATGCAAAGCATTTGTTTGATATCCCCGTAATTGGTTTAACTAAACCAGATGTTATTCCGGCTAATTGGAAAGAAATCGTCTATATAACTCCTGGGATTAAAGAGGTGGTAGACCTTGTAAATGCAGGTGCGGATATAATCGCGTTTGACGGTACAATGAGACCTCGTCCTGACGGCAGCAAGCTGGAAGAGCTGATTAAGTATGTAAAAATAAATAACAGAATTTCTATGGCTGATATTTCCACCGTTGAAGAAGGGATTAATGCGGCCAAGCTCGGTGCTGATATCCTTTCTACAACACTTTCAGGATATACACAATTTTCTCAGATGACCTCAGACGGGCCTGATTTTGATTTGTTGGAAAGTTTGGTTAAAGAAACTGATAAACCTGTTGTGCTTGAAGGGAGAATCTGGGAACCCGAACAGGTCGATAAGGCTTTTGAACTCGGTGCACATTGCGTTGTTATCGGTTCGGCAATTACAAGGCCGCAGTTGATTACAAAGAGGTTTGTTCAAAGAAGTAAATAAGGAATTCGCGCTATGAAAATTCGTTTTTTGTCAAAGTATGATGTTGCTAAAAATTTTATTAAAATAATCCGTGACGCAGCACAATATTCCCAAGAAAAAAAAGTAACTCATGATGTCTCAGAATTAAATAAGCAGATTTGTAACAGTTCATTAACTAAAACTGCGAGAGATACTTTTGTAAAAACGACCGAAAAGGCGGCGCAAAAATGAAAAAAGCTTTAGCGATTGATGTTGGCGGAACAAAAATTTATAATACGATAATTGATGAAGAAGGTAAAATCCTTGCTGATGTGGAAAAACACCACACCCCTAAAACTTTTTCAGAAATTAAATCATTATTTAAATCTATTATCGAAAAATACGAACAGGACGTTGATGTTATTGCATTTTCAACATGCGGAGCCGTGAATAATTCAAATACGGGGATTCTGGGTTCAACTGGTAATATTGCAAAAGAATATCCTACAATGAATTTTGCAGCATTAAGCGAAAAAAAAGTTTTCGTTGAAAATGACGCAAATTGTGCAGCTTGGGCAGAACATATTATCGGAGCTTCAAAAGGTTTTGCGGATTCGGTAATGATTACTCTCGGAACAGGTGTCGGCGGCGGAATTATTGTCGCGAACCAACTTATGAAGGGTAAAAACGGTGCGGCAGGCGAAATGCATTTTAAGATGCGTATGGATAAACACAGAAAATGTACCTGCGGCGCTTATGATTGTTTTGAAATTTATGCATCGGGCAACGGACTTAAGATTACGGCTGAAGAAATTTCAGGGGATAAAAATATTACGACTTATGATGTCATTGGCGGAATGCAAAAAGGCGACGCCTTGATGACAAAAATTTTTAACCGCTGGCAGGATGATATAATGCTTGGTTTGGTAGGACTTGCCAATATTTTTGATCCGTCTGTTATTGTACTTTCGGGTTCACTTGCTGAATTTGTCGATACGGATTACCTGACGCGCGAGGTTAATTCACAAATTGTGACCACTCCGACTGTTGTTAAAAAGGCTGAGGCAGGAAATTATTCAGGTATGATTGGTGCGGCTTTGCTCGCTCTGGAGACTTTGTAGTTATGGGAAAAGCTAAGAAAAGAAGTTTACATCTCGGAATAAATGACCAGTTTTCAAGTTTAACCCGTGAAGATGCCGTAAAGGCTGTTGTGAAAATGCTTAAACGCGGGGAAAATGATGTTGTCGGTCTTGTGACTCTTTTCGGGCTTACTGCTGAAGAAATTCTTGAGGGAGGCGCAAGTTACGAGTCTGTTATCGGGCTTGGGGGCATTTTAAAGTGATTAAACGAATATTGTTCTGGTTGAATAATTCCAGACTGTTTTCTCTTCCTATGACGGTTATGTCGTGGCTTGTCATATTTTTGTATTCCGTAAAATCGGGCGGAAACATAATTAACGGGCTTGCCGCACTTATTGGGATTTCTTTTGCGCATCTTGCGACAAATCTTTTTGATGATTATATTGATTATAAAAAACTCAGTTCATCGGAATGCGGCTTTGAAGGTGCACCTGACTCGAAATGTTCATATATAAGGTGCGGGGATGCAACTTTGCGCGAACTATTTGCGGCTGTTTGTGTTTTTCTCGCAGTGGCGCTTGTTTGCGGCGGGTATTTAACTTTTGCTTGCGGTTTTGTTGTTCCTTTGCTTGCTATTGCCGGCGGCATTATTGTTTTGGCATATCCGTTTCTTTCTTCAAGAGGATTAAGTGAGCTGGCTGTCGCTTCAGCTTTCGGACCTTTGCTTTTCGAAGGTGTTTATTATGTTATGTGCGGAAGGTTTTCATTGTTTGTACTTTTAATGTCATTTACTGTTGTAACTTTTACTGTTGTTTTGCTTTATGCTCATACTATGCTTGATTTTGACGGAGATATTGCATCCTGTAAAAAAACTCTCTGCACCCGTTTTTGTGATAAATTTCGTGCGCTTAAATTTCTGGGTTTTCTTTTTGTATTCGGATATAGTCTGGTTTTTGTGCTGTCGGTGTATAGTCAAAATTATTATTTTTTGTTTACTCTATTCACAATTCCTTATGCAGTTCAACTTTACGGCGCGATATATTCCTATAATGAAGATAAAAATTCTGCTCCGCAGCTTTCCAGCTGGAATTTTCCGATGGAAAAAGTATCAACACCTGCTTTTCATCACAGATTATTTCTTGCAAGAAATTTAATGGTTTATTTTTCGTTTTTAATGAGTTTAGCCATTGTACTTCCTGATTAATTATGTTACAATAAATGCGTAAGAGTCAGAGCATTCAGGGGCGTTTAATGTATAAAAATTCTACAAATCAACTTTTAAAACCGGTTACTGCAAAAATAAATGATAAAGGAAATCTTGAAATCGGCGGTTGCGATACTGTTGAACTTGTAGAAAAATACGGTTCTCCGCTTTATGTTATGGATGAATCAACTCTTCGCAGCGTATGCCGTGACTATAAAGCTGCTTTTGCTGATTACCCGAAAGTAAACATGATGTATGCTTCTAAAGCTCTATGTACCGAGGCTGTTTCTGCAATTCTTGCATCAGAAGGATTCGGGTTTGATGTTGTGTCTGCAGGCGAAATTTATACCGTGTATAAAGCCGGCGTTGATATGTCGAAAGTCCTTTTTAACGGTAATAACAAATCGTTTGATGAACTTACGCTGGCAATAGAACTCGGAGTCGGCAGAATTTCCGTTGATAATTTTCTTGAGCTTTCTCTCTTGAATGAAATTGCAAAATCACGCGGTAAAATCGTTGATATTCTTTTACGAATTACTCCGGGGATTGAATGCCATACTCATGAGTATATTCAAACCGGTCATCTGGATTCTAAATTCGGATTTGACCTCACTCAAATTGACGATGCCGTTGAACTTATTTTAACTGAATATACTAATCTTAAATTACACGGACTCCACGCCCATATCGGTTCGCAAATTTTTGAGACAAAAGTTTATCACGACGAAATAGAAATTCTTGTCAGAGAGTTGAAACGTCTTGATGATAAATTCGGCCTTAAGCTTGACGAAATTAATATCGGCGGTGGATTGGGCGTTAAATATACTGAAAAAGATGTCCCTCCTTCAACATTTGAAATTGCTTCGGTTATTTTAAACAGTTTGAATAAAAGTATTGATAAATACAAAATTGATTCGCCTGCTCTCTTTTTAGAACCTGGCAGAAGCATTGTTTCTACAGCAGGCGTTACGCTCTACACCATCGGAAGTTCAAAACAGGTGCCGAACGGCAAAAAATATGTTGCTGTAGACGGCGGTATGGCTGATAATGCCCGACCAAGTATGTATCAGGCTGAATATAGTGCTATTATTGCTAACAAACCAAATGCGCAGTGTGTCACTAATGTTACCATCGCAGGTCGTTTCTGCGAATCAGGTGATGTTTTGATTAGAAATATTTCACTTCCTGATATTGAAGAAGGTGACGTTTTATGTGTGTTCAATACAGGTGCTTATAATTATTCTATGGCTTCTAATTATAATCGTGTACAAAAATCTGCAATGGTACTTGTAAATAATTCTCAATCTGATATTATTATTAATAGAGAGACATTGGATGATATCATTTCTCATGATGTGATTCCGGATAGGTTAAAGGGCGCATGTTAGACAGTATTTTCGCATATTTACAAAGTCAAATAGCTGCAATGGATTTGTCTTTTAGTTGGACAAATGTTATTGAAATTTCAGTTATTGTAGTTGTTTTATATGCTATTTACCGTAAATTTATCAAAAATACTCAGTCTGAAAAATTTGTTAAAGGTGCGTTTTTCCTTGTGTTTTTGTGGATTTTTAGTGAAATCCTAATCAGAATTGATTTGAGAATTATAGGACTGTTTCTGAAGTCTATTGTTACTTTGATTTCTTTGAGTTTAATTGTTATATTCCAACCTGAATTGCGCAGATTTCTCGGATTTCTCGGTCAGGTTGATTTTATCAGCCGTGCTTTTTCTGGAAATCACGGAAGTTCCAAAAATGATGACTCTATTGATGTCGTTAAAGAATTGATTGAGGCTGTAAAATATCTCTCTAAAACTCACACCGGTGCTTTAATTGTGTTTGATAAGGATAATCTTGCTACTTCATACTTTGATGTCGGGACAAAATTAAATGCGGATGTTTCTACCGAGCTTTTGCTGACTATTTTTCATCCAAACACTCCTCTTCATGACGGTGCTGTTGTTATTGACGGTGATAAAATACTTTCGGCTGGAGTCTTGTTACCGTTGACTGAAGACCCTAAATTAAGCTGGAAATACGGTACCCGTCACAGAGCTGCTATTGGTATGTCAGAAACAAGTGATGCCGTTTGTCTCGTTGTTTCGGAAGAAACGGGTGATGTCTCAATGTCGATGGATGGTACTTTGAAAAAGTATGATGACCTTATAACTTTAAAAAATGATTTGGAAAATATTCTAGGATATGCTAAAGAGTCTGAAGTTGATAAAAAAACTATTTTTAAAATCAATAATTTTATTGCAATTCGTAAAAATGTTAATTCTACAAAAGGCAAGGTATAAATATGCCTGAAAATGAAACCTCATTTAAATATATCTTTTTCCGAGTGTTAAGAAGGGTATTTTTTCTGACTATAGGTGCTTTTATTGCGGCGTTTGCCTTGGAAGGTTTCCTTGTACCAAATAACATTATTGACGGCGGAGTCATTGGTTTATCAATGATTTGCAGCTATATTACCAAATATAATCTCGGGCTTTTAATATTTCTTTTTAACCTGCCTTTTATCTGTCTTGCGTTTACAAAAATGGGTAAAAAATTTGTATTGCAGACTTTTTTTGCTAATATTATGCTCTCTCTTGCCGTTAATTTTTTTCACGCACATCTTGTAACTACTGATTTGCTTCTGGCAACGGTTTTTGGCGGCTTATTCCTCGGCACCGGTGTCGGAATTGTTCTTAGAAGTGAAGGTTCTCTTGACGGAACAGAGATTATGTCTCTTTTTCTTTCAAAGAAGTTTGGTTTTTCGGTCGGTGAAATTATAATGTCGATTAACCTTCTGGTTTATGCTTTGTGCGGTTTTGTTTTTACGTGGGAACGCGCAATGTATTCTATTTTAACCTATATAATTGCCTCAAAAATGATTGATATTGTCCTTGACGGGCTTAATAGCTCCAAATCCGTTCAGGTTATAAGTGATAAAACTTTTGAAATTGGCCGTGAACTTGTAGAAAATCTGGATATAAGTGTTACGTATATGCGGGGCAAGGGCGGTTATTCGGGACTCGATAAAAATATTATTTATTGCGTTGTTTCTCGTCTGGAACTTTCTAAGATGAAAGAAGTGATTAAAAGTATAGATCCAAATGCTTTTATGGCTATTGTTGATGTCCATGAAGCTTATGGCGCAAGATTGAAAAAGAAATTGACTAAATTTTAATATGTAGACAATTTTTGGAAAATGTATTATAGTATTAAAAGGATAGATAAGGATTAAATTATGGCAAAAAATAATGATACAGTACCTATAGAAGTTAGTATTCTGACAGTTGATCATGATATCAAGGGCATAGTTCATGTTTCTAAATATACTAATACAAACCGTGAACTTACCGATTTACTTAACGACAGAGAACGTAGATTTTTAGCGGTAACTAATGCTGAAATTTATCCTAAAAATTCTAATCAGCCGCCGCGAAGATATAATTTTTTGGAAATCCATATGGATTATGTGTTAATGGTTCATCCTTCAGCTCAGGCGGTATTTAAGGATTCCGGTAAAACTCAGGAAGATGTTGCAAGATTTAGAGATTTAAGATTAAAGTTAAATCAGACAAAACCGTTTTAATTGTAAAAAGAACCTTAATAAAGGTTCTTTTTTTCGGTGTATTATATGTGTAGATTTGCTTTTATTAAGCAGCCTGTACAGGTTGTGAAGTTTGACTGTCATGAATATTTATTTCGTTCAAGCCGGCTTTTTCTACAGGTATTTCTTCTTTTTTAATCTTGAATTTGTTAAGCAGTTTTGAAGATGTTTGTGTTGCTTTGTCTGTTAATTTTACTGCCGGAATGTATGTATTATAGGTATTTTTTGTATCCTTATGAATTGTTTCAGGTTTATCGTTTCGGCACATCCAGGCTTTCGCTTTATCAGCAAGAGGTGTTGCTATAAACGGAACGATGACACGTTTTGCAATTATGGTTGAAGCCGCAAGGCCTACAAGATGCCCGAAAACCCCGCTCATATCTTTTTCTATCTGGTTATATGCAGTGTGGAATTTTTTACCTGAAACTTTTCCAAAGTTTTTGTCCTGATGACTTAAAATTCCCATGTTACTTTTCTTTGCACCTCTAGAGAAGTGTTTTCCGAATAAGGCTTTGAACATTTTTTTCTGTATTGCAGGTCTTGATATTGTGAAGAACATTGCAAGTTGTGTAAGAATCATCAAGCCGCCGTTGGTTAAATCCAGTGCGGCAACGAATTTTCTTTTATCTGCAGGTATTTTATCATTGTGCAAACTTTGTTTTACATACAGGTAACAGCCGTAACCGTCTTTTAATACGATTGAACCGACACCGATACCGGTTATAATATTCATTTTATCTTTTTGATAGGCTTCGCAGATATCATCCATAAAACCGGCCTTAGAAAGAGCTTTAAGAGGTTTCTTAACCCCGTATTCTAAGGCTGTGTTGCCGGCTCTTCTTATACCAGATATTGCTGTATTAATGGGCTTTATCATGCGCTCACCTCAGCTTTCTTTGTGGCTCGTTTAATTAAATTGCTTGACTCTGTGTCGTGCTTTTTATTTGAAAGATTAGGGAATACCATATCCATAAATCTCGGATATGTCCAGTTCAACAGTGAGCAGGTTACAGGCAGCATTGCGAGTGAGACTACAAGACTTGACATTTGTTTTAGTGCTGAAGCATTTGATTGTACGATTTTTCCAAGACGTGCTATCATTCTTTCCGGTAGTTTGAAGTCTTCAAATCTTGATTCTATACCTCTGGCAGCAACTTCTTTTTTAATATATTCGTAGATTTCGTTAATAGTTGTTTGCGGATTTTTTTCAAGCATCTTTTTAGCTCTGTCAAGCACTGTAATTGACCCGTCTAAGTCATTTACACGTTTTTTCCCTTCTGATATTATTTGTGCTTGCAGTGACTCAAAGTCGGTATATTTAGAGTAACAAGAGTGTGCTTCAAGCATTCCGACAACTTTTTTCTTTACAAGTTCTACAAGTGATGTTCTGCGTTGTTTTGATTTTTTGTTGTAATAAGAATGTCTGTCATACATTTCCTGAAGCATTGTTATTAACTCAGGATGCGCTTTTTCTTGTCTCAGTGTTTTCATTTTACGTTTTAAGAATGAACGGAGTTCTTTATCACTTTTGCTTGCGTCAACCTTTTGATTAACTTCTACTAGCAGATTAAGTGATTCTTCAGGATAGGTCCTGTAAAAGTCAGCACGCTGAAGTTTTGCAGGTGTTTTCTCTTTGTAACTCTTCTTCAGTTCTTTTTGCTCTAGGGCAAGTTCATCTGAAATAGTATCAATTGCCAGTTGTCTAAGTTCTTCGTCAGGTAATGATACAAGATTAGGGTCATTATATTTGCTGAATTTTATTTTATTTTCCGTTAGCAGTGTATTAACAAGTTCTTTTAATTTTTTCTTTTGTTTTTCTTTTACAAGTGTATCCAGTTCCGATTTGGAGAATTTTTTCTGCGGGTTATTTTTTATAATTTCTTTTCTTAAAAGTTTTTCATCCGGTGCAAATGTCGAGTTATATTTAATGCCAAACTCTCCGTTGTTTACCATTGTTTTGATTACATACTCAAACGGAAGTGTTATAAGTGCCTGCGTAAGAACTGCCAGTACAGCAGATACCGGCTGTCTCCATGCTGTATATGTTCTTGTATCTTCATCGGTTTTGGATAAAAAGTTATATTTAATAAGCAGCGGTGCAATAAGCCCTGTACCTATTGAGTTTATGACTATATTTTGAAATTCGCCCATGCTGTTTTTTAATCTTTGCATGCCTTTGAAGTATGATGGTAATAACTTCATTAGTTCAGCTTTTATCTCTGCAACACTAGGGCTTGCTTTAGGTATTGCTGCGGCTGCGGCATTCCCTTGAAAATTAACGTTATCCTGTGAAATTGTATTTATATTAGAAATAAAATTACTGTTTGCATACTGCCGTTTTGGCATTGTATTTTGTCGTGATATGCTGTTGTAATTTACCTTTTCTACACTCATTTTTTTAACCCCTACACACCAGGTCTTCTATCTATATAGACACACAAACATAAATAAAATTGCTAAATTTTCCCTAATTATTAAGTTTTGTAAACTTAATTAACCTCCAGTTTCCTTTAACTTCAAAATGCACTATTTGCAAGTGTTTTGCTAGTACATTAAACGTTTCGCTTTTAATGTATGAGAACACCAGAAACAGAAGAGGAGTTTTCTCATACAGTTCGTTATTTTTTGTTATTTGAGCAACCTGTTCCGGCTGCAGATTTGAAACACTGTCAAGTGTTATCAGATATAAGCTCTGACCTTTTTTCATGTTTTTCAGAATTGAATCGTTTAATTTTGATTCAAAATATTTGTTATTGTAGTCGGTAAAGACATGCCTGTATATTTTTTTACCGTTTTTGTACGCATCCTGATATGTTGTATCAGGAGTCAGATAGTTGTTAAAATTACCTTTATTTATCGTTGCGGTCTTGTAATCAGAAAAGTCGAAATACTTTCTGAATCTGTCATTTGCATAATATGTAAAAAGAATTATATCTTCTTTTTGAATATTAGCGCGCAAGAGCATGTCAGCTACTATTTTATTACCTTCAGGGCGTCGTATTTTAGGCGCGGAGTTCGGGTTTATTATAATATACGATAAATTTATCAGGCAGAATATTGAGAGTAAACCGATTTTGATAAATTTGTTATTAAATGATAGTGCTCCGCAGGCTGCAAGATAAATAAGCTGCGGATAAATTTCAATGGTATATTTTGTGGTTAATACGAGTTTACCAGAAATTGCAGCGAGAGTCATAATAAGGATTACCCCTGCAATTATGCCTAAGAGCCCTTTTTCAGTTTTTGTTTTCAGTGATTTAATTATCCATATAACTGCAATTACTGAAGGAATTAAAGCACAAACTATAAATTTAAGGCTTTTGTCGTAAAAAAATGCATCCGGAGCATTTACCAGATTTGTTAAAATTGGCGAGAAGTAGTCTGTTATAAGAAATCCTAATTTAGAAATCGTAAAATGTCCCCACCACTGGGAAAATGTTTCTTTAGTCAGTATTTGAACAATCAGCGGCGATACTAATATTAAGCCTGCAATAATCCATGCCCATAATTTAATAATTGTATTTTTATGTTTTTGGAATAGAAAAATGCTTACGAAAACGAGGTTTAATCCCACATATACAAATCCTATCGTATGCGTGAGAATTACAAGCAGATTTGAGACAATATAGAGAATAATATTTGTTTTATTTTGTTCTTTGAGAAGTTTCAAAGTTGCATACAGTGTCGTCGCTGAGAATAAAAATAACAGCGAGTAGAGCCTTACCTCCTGAGAATAGTAGATTAAAAAAGAACTTATTGCAGTCAATAATGCTGAAATAAGTCCTGTTTTTGTATCTTTAATTTTTCCTGCAAAGTACATCATAACGACAGCGAGAGTTCCTGCTAATACCGATGAAGTTCGCAGTACAATATCACTGTCATTAAATATAAACATAGTAATTTTCAGGTAAATATAGTATAACGGCATGTGGCACTGCGTTAATACAGCCTGCCAGAAAGCTTTGAATAAAGGCTGTGAAGCAATAAGATAGCTCACATATTCATCATTCCATAACCCTTCTGTTTTATTTAAGAATGCAGTTCGCAGAATAACACTTAGTATTACTATTAAGACTATTAAATATCCCTGTTTTTTCATGATTTGTAATATTTACAATTTAATTATATAATAAAAATAAATTTGAGAAGAGGGATATATATTTCATGAAACTTGTCATACAAATTCCGTGTTATAATGAGGAGCAATCTCTGCCTGTAACGCTGGCGGCGCTTCCAAAACATATAGATGGAATAGATGAGATTGAAGTTTTAATAATAAATGACGGTTCAACTGACCGTACTGTAGAAATTGCCGGAGAGTGCGGAGTAAAAGAATTTGTTAATTTCACTAAAAATTCCGGACTTGCAAAAGCTTTTATTGCAGGAATTAATAAAGCTCTGGATTTGGGAGCTGATATTATTGTAAACACGGATGCTGATAATCAGTATGATGCATCGTGTATTCAGGATTTAGTGAGGCCTATTTTGGAACATCGTGCCGATATCGTTATCGGGACACGTCCTGTCAGCAAAATTGCACATTTCTCTCCGTTGAAGAAATTTCTTCAACATTTGGGTTCTGCTGTTATGCGGCTTGTAAGTTCAACCGATATACAGGATGCACCAAGCGGATTCAGAGCATTTTCTAAAAATGCCGCTATTAAGTTGAATGTATTTGATAATTATACTTATACTCTTGAGACTATCATTCAATCAAGGGCAAAAGGTCTTCCTCTGGAGTGTGTGCCAATCAGAGTTAATCCTGAGCTAAGAAAGTCCAAACTTGTAAAAAATATGTTTGACTATGTTATCAGGTCAATTTTTACAATGGTACGCATGTTTATAATATATAGACCATTCAGGTTTTTTATAATCTTTTCTATTTTGTTTATATTAATAGGTCTTATAATCGGCGGACGTTTTCTATATTTCTATGCAACAGGAAGCGGAGGCGGGCATGTGCAGTCTTTAATTTTAGCTGCAGTGATGCTTATTGTAGGATTTCAAATTGCTATAATCGCAGTATTGGCAGACCTTTTATCAATAAACAGAAAACTTCTTGAGGATATTCAGTTGCGTTTGAAAACGGTATCCTTGAAAAAAAATAAGGACGATATAAAATAGGTACATAAATTTTAAATTCGGGTGTTAAATATATGAATAAAACAGAATATTTTTCAAAAGTTCGTGATTTTATAGTGTCTTCTGCCTTTTTGAAGACGGTATGGTTTTTGTTCTTTACAGTGCTGATGACGTCAATAATAGCATCGCCAAATTTTTTGTTCAAAAACGTCATTGAAAACGGAATCAGCAAGAGAGATATTATAGCTCCAAAAACGCTAACTGTTGTGGATGTTAAAAGAACAGAACAACACCGTAAAGAGGTAGCGCAAAATGTTGAGCCTGTTCTTACTCCGGCTGAGGATGATTTTATTAAAACAAATTTGCAAATGCTCCAAACTTCAATTTTACAAATACGAAGAAAAAACGTTCAGGATGAAGTTAAAACTGATGAAATAGGTATCCTTTTTGATATTTCAGATCCTTACAAAAAAGATTTTATAATTGACTTTCTTCTGAAAAGTGACGATGCAAGTTTAAGAGAAGTTTTTGATAAATCTAATTCTACTCTTGGAAATATTCTGCGAGTAGGTATTACAGAAAAAGATTATGAGCGTGATAATATTGAACGTATTATCTCCGATAATATGGTTAAAAATGTTTCGAAACGTCAGGTTTCTGTCATAACTGCATTATTGGAACAGGTTATTGTACCTAATCTTGTAGTTGATGAATTTGCGACTGACTTAGCACGTAAAACGGCTCAAGATCAAGTAAAACCTTATGAGATTACATTCCAGAAAGGTGATAAAATTGTTTTCGAAGGCGAACCTGTTACGAGATTGAAGCGTGATGCACTCCGGCAAGCTGGTTATAGTGTCTACGAACTCAGTATTCAGGGGTTTTTCGCAATGTATGTAATTGTATTCATTGCGACATTATTATTCCTGTGTTACATGAAATTTTTTGAAAAAGACTACTTTTCTTCAAAATATCTGAAGATGGTTGCGGTTTTATCGATTTTTATGGCTTTAATCGCATATATGCTGCCGCTTGGCGTATATCCTTATATTTTGCCATTTCCGGCATTTGTTTGCCTTTTTGCCATATTTACAAATCCTAGAATTGCGTTTATTTCATCGGTATTGCTGTTATGTACGCTTACACTCGGATTTCAGTATGATGTACAGTTCTTCGTTACGTTTGTACTTTTGAATGTAGTGTCAATGGTTACAATACACAAGATTTCGAAGGAACAATATTCAACAAGATTTGATTTGATTAGAACCGGTTTTGATATATCTATTGCAGGTCTGGTGCTTGTTCTTTCTGTATATCTTCTTGAAAAATGCCTTATAGACGTAAGCAATATGCTTATATTGAAAAATTGTATGTTCATTGCAATAAACGGTATTGTAAGTTCTATAATTGTTCTCGGAACATTGCCTTTATTTGAAAGTGTATTCGGAATAATAACTTCTTACGGTTTAAAAGAACTTGCCGACCACAATCAACCGCTTCTTAAACGTTTACAGATGGAAGCTCCGGGAACTTTCCACCATAGTTTGCTCGTTGCTAATTTGTGCGAAGCTGCGGCAACTGCTGTTGGGGCAAATCCTATTCTTGCAAGTGTCGGTGCTTTTTATCACGATGTCGGTAAATTGAAAAGACCGCTTTTCTTTGTGGAAAACCAATCTTATTATTGTATTGAAAACCCGCATAAAAAACTTAATCCGAGATTAAGTAAAATGGTTATTACATCTCACCCGAAAGACGGTGTTGAACTGGCAAAAGAATACGGGATACCTGCAGTTATTCAAAACTTTATTTTGCAGCACCACGGTGAAGGTCTTGCTTCATACTTTTATAATCAGGCAGTACAGGAAGAGGGCGCGGAAAATGTTAAAGAAGAACAATTCCGTTATGCCGGCCCTAAGCCTAACACAAAAGAAACCGCAATATGTATGCTAGCAGATGCTGTTGAATCCGCGGTTCGTTCTTTGAAAAATCCTACACCTGAAGAAATTGAGGGTATGATTGATAAGATTATCGTCGAACGTTTAAATGATTCACAGCTTTCGGACAGCCCGCTTACTCTTCATGACCTGAAGGTAATTGCAGCTACATTTAGCAGAATTCTTCGCGGAATGCAGCACAACAGAATTAAATATCAGGAAAATCTTGCAGAAGAATTTGCTAAAAATAAGATTAATATTCCGTCAAAAATTATCGACGATGAACTTGATAATAAAATTAAACAGCTTGAACAGGGACATAATGACGAAAACAACAAAAATTAATATTTTTAGCGAAAATATATTTCCATCGCTGGAGATTGATGAAAAAAAATACATTGACCGTGCAAAAAAGATTCTAAAATTTTACCTCTCTGAAATTCAGGATAAATCTTGTCTTGCAAGTTTTGAGTACAATGTAATTTCATTTGATTTTTTGTATTGTGACAGCGTCAAAACCCATGAAATTAATCGTGAATACAGAAATAAAGACTATCCGGCTGATATCATAACCTTTGCTATTTTTGCAGATACGCCGGATGATGAACGATTTATTTTTGACGGCGAAATTAATCTAGGTGAAGTCATGATTGCTCTTGATAAAGTTCAGGAAGAAGCTTCTAAAAAAAATGTGTCATTTGATTATGAATTATCTTTTTTAATAAGTCATGGTATACTTCATTTATTAGGATTTGACCACCAGACCGAAGAAGATTATAATTTTATCATAGAATTGCAGAACAAAGCGCTGGAAAGTATTGGAATTAAAAAGGAATGACCAAATATAAGTCTCAAGGATTATCAAAAACATTTAAGAATGCACGTAAAGGCATGAGTCTTGCCATAAAAAGCGAGCAAAATATCAGAATTCATTTGTTTGCCGGATCATTTGTAATGATGCTTGGAGTTGTCTGCGGTTTTAGTATCTTAAGATTATGTATGCTGTTGTTTGCAATAGCACTGGTCGTAGTTGCAGAAATGTTTAATTCAGCAATAGAGTTTTCTCTGGATGCAGTTTTTCACAATAAATATTCAAAGCTTGTCGGAATGGCAAAAGATATTTCAGCAGGTGCTGTAATGTTTGCCACAATGATTGCTGTTATTATCGGGATTTTGTTATTTGGATCTGCTTTATTTTTATAAAGAGTTTGCAGATTAGAATTATTGCATAATATTATATGAATTATAGTCATATCTCCGTATGATTATTTTGTTACAAAGTTGTCTATTGTTTTTATTTGAGATATAATGAGCATCGTAAACTTGTACTTTTAGTGAAGGAGAGAATTATGACTAAAATGTTCAATTTACCAAAATCAATGTTTGCTTTGTTAGCTGCATTGTTTGTTGGTATCACTCCTGCGTGTGCAGGAGAAGCTGATTTGGTAGTTCCAAATATTCTCCAATCATCACCTGAAAGTTTTAATCTGCTTATGATAGGGATTATTATTTCAGTGATAGGTGTTATTTTTGGATTTATCGAATTTTTAAGAATTAAATCACTTCCGGTACACCATGCTATGGCTGATATTGGAAACACAATTTTTGAAACCTGCAAAACTTACTTAATTCAACAAGGTAAGTTTTTATTGGTTTTAGAAGTATTAATCGGTTTATGTATCGCTTTTTACTTCGGCTATTTACAACACATGGGATCAGCCGGTGTATTGACAATTTTGGGATGGTCTATTATCGGTATTCTTGGTTCTTATGCTGTAGCTTGGTTTGGTATCAGAATGAATACTCTTGCTAACTCAAGAACAGCTTTCGCATCTTTGAAAGGTGAACCTTTGAATATTATGAATATACCTCTTAAAGCAGGTATGAGTATCGGTGTATTGCTGGTATCCGTTGAATTGATTATGATGTTAACAATTCTTCTGTTTGTGCCGGGACACCTTGCTGGTGCTTGTTTTATAGGTTTTGCAATCGGTGAATCTTTAGGTGCTTCTGCACTTCGTGTTGCAGGCGGTATCTTTACAAAGATTGCTGATATCGGTTCCGACTTGATGAAAATTCAATTCGGTATTAAAGAAGATGACCCTCGTAACCCTGGTGTAATCGCTGATTGTACCGGTGACAACGCTGGAGATTCTATCGGACCTACAGCTGACGGTTTTGAAACTTACGGTGTAACCGGTGTTGCTCTCGTTTCTTTCATTTTGCTCGGTGTAGCTCCTGAATATCAGGTTAAACTTTTAACCTGGATTTTCACAATGAGATTCTTGATGATTGTAACTTCTGTTGTTGCATACTGGATTAACGGTATTGTTGACAGAATTTACGCTGCAAAAACTCAAAAATTTGACTTTGAACAACCGTTGACAAACCTTGTCTGGTTAACTTCTATATTATCAATCGGTATGACTTTTGGCGTAAGCCACTGGTTATTATCAGGATTGGGCGGCAATTTGTGGTTGATTCTTTCTGCAATCATTTCTTGCGGAACTCTCGGTGCTGCTTTAATTCCTGAATTTACTAAAACCTTTACTTCTCCAAAAGCTAAACACACTGAAGAAGTTGTTACAGCTTCAAAAGAAGGCGGAGCTTCTCTGACAATCCTTTCAGGTATTGTTGCAGGTAACTTCTCTGCTTTCTGGATTGGTATGGTTATCGTATTATTAATGGGTCTTGCTTATTTTGCAAGTACACATATTCCTTACGATATTATGATTTATTCTTCAGTATTTGCGTTTGGCCTTGTAGCATTCGGTTTCCTCGGAATGGGACCTGTTACTATTGCAGTTGACAGCTATGGCCCTGTTACAGACAACGCTCAATCAGTTTATGAATTATCATTGATTGAAGAAATTCCTAACGTTAAAGAAGAAATTAAAAACGAATTCGGTTTTGATGCTAACTTTGACGTTGCGAAAAAATATCTTGAAGAAAACGACGGTGCTGGTAACACATTCAAAGCTACTTCAAAACCTGTACTTATCGGTACAGCTGTAGTTGGTGCTACCACAATGATTTTCTCATTGATTCTGGTTATCCAAAATACACTGGGAATTCAGCCGGAAATGATTTTGAACCTTCTGAACCCTTACACATTGCTTGGTTTATTGACCGGTGGTGCTGTAATTTACTGGTTCTCAGGTGCTTCTATGCAGGCTGTTACTACAGGTGCATACAGAGCAACAGAATACATCAAGGATAACATTAAACTTGATGACGCTGCTTCAAAATCAGCTAACGTTGCTAATTCAAAAGAAGTTGTTAAAATTTGTACCCAATATGCTCAAAAAGGTATGTTTAACATCTTCATTTCATTGTTTGCATTTGCTCTTGCATTTGCATGTCTTTCAGCTCCGCTGCTTCAAAAATGTGCAGCAGGTTTAGATAACAGACCTGTTTCATTCTTTGTAAGCTATCTGATTGCTATTGCGGTATTTGGCTTATTCCAGGCTGTATTTATGGCAAACGCCGGCGGATGCTGGGATAACGCTAAGAAAATCGTTGAAGTTGATATGCAGGAAAAAGGCACACCGCTTCACGAAGCAACTGTTGTCGGTGATACTGTCGGTGATCCGTTCAAGGATACATCTTCAGTTGCAATGAACCCGATTATCAAATTCACAACATTGTTTGGTTTGCTTGCTATGGAAATTGCTATCAGCGAAGCATTCAGAAGTGTTGCTCCGATTGCAGGTTGGATATTCCTTGTTATCGGTTTGATATTCGTTATCCGTTCATTCTATGCAATGAGAATTCCTACTAAAAAATAGGATTTTGCATATAATAAATTTAAATGCAGAGTTTTCGGACTCTGCATTTTTTTTTGTTTGTGTTATTCTATATGTATAGAATCGTAAAGGAAAAAACATGTCATTAACAGTATATTTAGGGATAGATGTTGGTTCGGTAACCACAAAATTAGCATTGGTAGATGAAAAAGGTAAATATGTTGACAGCTATATGCTGCGAACTGCAGGTAAACCTGTTATGGCCGTTCAAAAAGGACTTAGAGAATTATATTCCAAAAAATTGACTGATTATGACGTAATGGGTGTAGGTACAACCGGTTCCGGCCGTAATCTTGCAGGCGCTTTAGTCGGTGCTGATATTATTAAAAACGAAATTACAGCTCACGCGGTTGCCGCAAGTACAAATGTGCCTGGTGTTCAAACTATTCTTGAAATCGGCGGTCAGGACAGTAAAATTATTATCCTGAGAGACGGTATTGTTACTGATTTTGCTATGAATACGGTTTGTGCTGCAGGTACAGGTAGTTTTCTTGACCAGCAGGCTAACAGATTGAATGTTCCTATTGAACAATTCGGAGATACAGCTTTAAAATCTACAAATCCGGCACGTATTGCAGGTCGATGCGGTGTTTTTGCTGAAAGTGATTTAATCCACAAGCAGCAGCTGGGTTATCCTGTAGAAGATTTGTTGTACGGACTCTGTCAGGCTCTTGTACGTAATTACCTTTCAAATCTTGCACTGGGTAAAGAACTTCTCCCTGTATTTTCATTTCAGGGCGGTGTAGCTACTAATTCAGGTATGGTAAAAGCTTTTGAAGAAGCGTTAGGACATAAAGTTGTTGTTCCTGAAAATCACCAGACAATGGGTGCAATCGGCGCTGCGCTTCTTGCAATGGAAAATCACCAATATACTGATACTCCAACCAAATTTAAGGGATGGGAAGTAGGCGATATGCATTTTTCATCTATTACATGCGAGTGCAACGGATGTTCTAATAATTGTGAAGTCATTACGATTGTTGAAGGCGTTGATGAAGTTCAGCATGTTGAAAAAATTAAAGATATTAAAGGCAACATTATCGCACGCTGGGGCGGTACTTGCGGACGCTGGGATATTGCAGGTTAGATTTCTTATAGCATAAAGACTTCAAATATCAGGTTAATGTTTTGGTGTTTTACTCAGAGCAGTCTCTTTGTGCTACAATGTAGTTATGAACGATTTGAGTGCTAATTTGAATACTTTACGTAAGAAATACCGCGAAATATTTCAAAAATCAGCTGAAGAAATTTCTAAGCGTATTGAGGAATTGCGTCCTGCTGGATTTGAAGGTGATTTTTTAGATGACTGCAAAGAGTGGCACAACGCGGTTCTAAAAATGTTTGATGAAGACATTGCACGCGATATTTATATTAAGTGGCAGGAAATTCTAGCTTATAGAAAAATGTTTCACTGTAAAAGATGTGCAACTTGCTGCAATCTGGCCTGCAGTGAATTCTCTCCGGAACAGTTAAAGTCAAAAGCTCAAAACGGAGACAATTTTGCAACTCAATTTTTGAGTGTTTTTGTTCCGTATGAAAGCAAGGAAGACGCTCGAAAAATTTATCCTGAATACATAAAGATGCTTGAAGAAAATAAAGAGGATGAAGTATACTTCTACCATTGTCCGAAACTTTCGGATTGCAAATTGTGTACCGACTACGAAAATAGGCCTCAGATATGTAGAGATTTTCCGGATAATCCGCTTAGCATTCTTCCGGAATCCTGCGGGTATTATGAGTGGAAACAGGAGGTTGAGCCTGTCGCACTTTTGTGTCATTCTATGATGGAGATTATTGAATTTTATAAGGAAAAAATATGCACATCCTCTCAGGATTAAATTTGGAAGAAATTAAGGCTGTAACCGATGAACTTCATGCGACTGCATTCAGAGCGCGTCAGGTTCACAACTGGATTTATCATAAATCGGTGAGCTCTATTGATGAAATGACCGATTTGTCCTTAAAATTCAGAGAAGAGCTGAAAAAGATTGCGACTGTCAGCGATGTGAAAATTAAAGTGAAGCAGGAAAGTTCGGACGGAACGTTAAAATATTTAATAGAATACCCTGACGGTGAATGTGTAGAAACAGTATTGATGCGTTTTGATAACCGTGCAAATCTGACAGCATGCGTGAGTTCACAGGTCGGATGTGCCGTGAATTGCTCCTTTTGTGCAACAGGAAAACGTGGTTTTATCAGAAATTTAACATACAAAGAAATTATAGAGCAAGTTTTGACAATCCAGCGCGACACAGGTTTGAAGGTGACAAATGTTGTATTTATGGGTCAGGGTGAACCGCTTTTGAATCTTGATAACGTTATAAAAGCGATGCATATTTTGAACGATAATTTCCAAATAGGAGCAAGAAGAATTACGGTTTCAACAAGCGGGATTGTGCCCCAGATTTATAAGCTTGCAGATATTGATATGCAGTCTACTCTTGCTATTTCTTTGCACGCGCCAAACCATGATATCCGCCGCAGATTAATGCAGATTGAAGATAAATATGATATGAAAGAGCTAAAAAAGGCTTTGAAATTTTATATAGAAAAGACCGGACGAAGGATTACGGTTGAATATCTTCTTATAAAAGATTTGAATGACACAACGGAAGCTGCAAAAGAGCTTGCGGAATATTTGCGGGATTTGAAATGCAATATAAATCTTATACCGTATAATCCGACAGCAGAAAACGATTATCAGCGACCGTCCAACAACTCTATAATGAAGTTCAAATATTTGCTTGAGCATTCAGGTAAAAAAGTTACGGTTCGTCTTGAGCGCGGTGCAGATATTGATGCTGCTTGCGGTCAGTTAAGAGGCAAGGTAAAGGATTAATATTTATGAAGGCTTTAATACAGCGGGTTAAGCGTGCATCAGTGACTATTGACGGAGAAATATATTCTTCTATTGAAAAAGGTTTGCTAGTGTTTCTCGGAGTTGAAAAAGGGGACGGAGTAGAAAATGCTCAAAAACTTGCAGATAAGATTGTTAATCTCAGAATCTTTGAAGATGAAAATGAAAAAATGAATTTTTCCGTGAAAGATGTCGGCGGCGAAGTGCTTGTTGTATCTCAATTTACGCTTTGCGGAGACTGTAAAAAGGGCACTCGTCCAAGTTTTGATAAATCAGCCCCGCTTGATATTGCTGTAGATTTATATGAAAAATTCACTGAATTTGTCCGTCTGCACGGTTTAAAAACAGAAACAGGTAAATTCCGTGCAATGATGGACGTTGAACTTATCAACGACGGTCCGGTAACTTTTATGCTGGAAAAACAATCATAAAGTGTGAACAGTCCGCCGGACAATACTGTCTTTAGTTCAGGTGCTATTTATTAGCTCTTTTGACTTTTAAAATTATTAAATAATAATTAATTTTATAGATTTTTGTAAAAAATCAATTAAAATGAGACTATAGATTATTATTTGTAAAAAGGAGTTGATTATATGGTTGATTTGAACAGATTCACAAATTACTCGCAAGAGATTTTGTCATCCGCAAATGCAATTATGAATTCATATAAAAATACGGAGATGCAGCCTGAGCATATTATGCTTGCGATGATTAAGGACAGCGGGCTTATAAAAGATTATTTAACAGAACTTAAATTGTTAAATCAGGGTTTTATAGACAAAGTCGTAGGCGCTGTAAAGTCTTTCCCTGTTATATCGGGAGTGGTGAACGGGCAGCAGTTGTTTTTGTCGAACCAGACAGTGCAGCTTCTTGATTTGTCGGATGAGCAAGCTAATGAGCTTAAGGACGAATTTATTGACATCGCTGATATTCTGCTTGCTATGACAAAACTCGACGGGTCAAATATTCAGAAGATTTTATCCGACTTCAGGGTAAATTCAAATTCTGTTTTAAATGCAATGAAAAAAATAAGAGGTAATAAAAAAGTGGATAATAAAAATGCTGAAGAAAATATGAAAGCTCTTGAAAAATATTCAACAGACCTGACTGCTCTTGCCAGAAAGGGAAAATTAGACCCTGTAATCGGCAGAGACGAAGAGGTCAGAAGAATTATTCAGGTTTTGAACAGACGTACAAAAAATAACCCTGTGCTAATTGGTGAACCGGGTGTCGGTAAAACCGCAATAGTTGAAGGGCTTGCTCAACGTATAGTTAGAGGGGATGTCCCTGAAAGTTTAAAAGACGTAAAACTTATTTCTCTTGACCTCGGTGCACTTGTTGCGGGTGCTAAATTCAGAGGTGAGTTCGAGGAACGTTTGAAAGCTGTTTTAAAAGAAGTAGAGGATTCTAACGGCGAAATTGTTATGTTTATTGATGAACTTCACACTGTTGTCGGCGCAGGCGCTACTGAGGGTTCAATGGATGCCGGCAACCTCCTTAAGCCGATGCTTGCAAGAGGTGTTTTGAGAACCATCGGTGCAACTACTATTAACGAGTACAGAAAATATATTGAAAAAGACCCTGCTCTGGAAAGACGTTTTCAACCTGTACTTGTCAACGAACCTAGCATAGAAGATACAATAAGTATTCTTAGAGGTCTGAAAGAAAAATATGAAGTTCACCATGGTGTTCGTATTCTGGACAGTGCTCTTATTCAGGCTGTAAAACTTTCGGACAGATACATCACAGACAGATTCCTTCCTGATAAGGCAATTGACCTTATTGATGAAGCAGCATCGTCTTTACGTATTGAAATAGATTCTATGCCTGAAGAAATCGATGCTATGATGAGACAAAAAATCCAGCTGGAAATTGAGCGTGAAGCACTTAAAAAAGAAACAAGCGATGAGGCAAAAGCTAAAGTCGAAGATATTTCTAAACACATAGCCACCCTTGAAGAAAAAATTTCCGCTATGAAATGTCAGTGGGAAAAGGAAAAAGCATCAATTATCGGTGAAGCAGCAATCAAGGATGAAATCGATCAGGTTAAAAAACAAATTGAAGAAGCCGAACGTAATACAGACTTACAAACTGCTGCAGAACTTAAGTACGGCAAATTGATGCAGTTGGAAAAACAGCTTAAAGAATGCCAAAACCGCGACCGCTCTGAAAATAAACTTCTTAAAGAAGAAATTGACGACGAAGATATCGCAAATGTTGTAAGCAAATGGACAGGTATCCCTGTTGCAAAACTCGTAGAAAGCGAAAAACAAAAGCTGATTAATATGGAAGAAATTCTTCACAAACGTTTAATCGGTCAGGATGAAGCTGTAGAAACCGTCTCAGACGCAATCCGACGTGCCCGCTCCGGTTTAAAAGACCCAAAACGTCCGATTGGTACGTTCCTTTTCTTAGGGCCTACAGGTGTAGGTAAAACTGAACTTGCAAAATCATTGGCTGAATTTATGTTCAACGATGAAGATGCTCTTATCCGTATAGATATGTCAGAATATATGGAAAAACACAACGTAGCAAGATTGGTCGGTGCACCTCCGGGTTATGTCGGCTACGACGAGGGCGGTCAACTTACTGAAGCTGTAAGAAGAAAACCTTATTCGGTTGTACTGTTTGATGAAATCGAAAAAGCACACCCTGATGTGTTCAACATAATGCTTCAAATTTTTGATGACGGTCGTTTGACAGATTCAAAAGGCAGAACAGTTGACTTCAAAAATACTCTGATAATTATGACAAGTAATATCGGAAGCGATATAATCCTTGAAGATTCCCTTAATAAACTTGTCACACAACAGGATTTTGATGAAACAAAAGAAAAAGTTATGGCTGTGTTAAGAAGCAGATTTAAACCGGAATTCTTGAACAGAATTGACGAAACAATATTCTTCAAAGCCCTTACTCTGCAACAATTGTCAGCAATCGTTGATATACAAATGGATTACCTGAGAAGATTGTTAAAAGATCAGGAACTCGATTTTGAAATAACCGAAGCAGCCAAAGAATTTCTTGCAACGCGCGGCTTTAATCCTGTATACGGCGCAAGACCGCTTAAGCGTGTTATCAGACAAATGGTCGAAAACCCTCTGTCTAAGCTTATACTTTCTCAAAAATTCATGAAAGGCGACAAAGTTATTATTGATGTCGATAATGACGAAATTAAATTTATTAAAGATCGCGAACAAGCATAAAGTTTGAGTATTATAAGTTAATAAGTTTCTTTATAGTCCCCCTTCTTTTTTAGAGGGGGGATTAATTTATAATTAGCATTGTTCTAATGCTTAAACAATAATGTAAAACTTTTATAAGGATATTTTAATTTGTATTTTTCGATGATATAATCTATTTTAGTAACAGACTTAAAGGGAGCAATAAATATTATGTGCGGAATAGTTGGATACGTTGGTAATCAATCGGTTGTCGATATACTTCTTGACGGATTGGAACAATTGGAATACAGAGGATATGACTCTGCAGGTGTTGCCCTGCAGACTCCCGATAAATTAGATGTCTATAAGGCTGTAGGTAAATTGTGTAATCTTAGAGAAGAACTTAAGCACCACACCGATGAAACCAGAAAAGCAATAATGGGTATCGGGCATATTCGCTGGGCTACACACGGCGCTCCGACCGTTTTAAACGCTCACCCGCACACCTGTAATTGCGGTAATCTTGTTGTCGTTCATAACGGAATTGTAGAAAATTATAAAGAGTTAAGAGAATTGCTTACTGCAAAAGGTTGTGTATTTAAAACTCAGACCGATACGGAAGTGGTTGCTCACCTTATTGCTCAAAAATATGCATTATCTAAAGACTTAACCGAGGCCGTTCGCTTAGCTGTAAAAGATTTAAAAGGCGCTTATGCCCTTTGTGTTATGCATAAAGAAGAAAAAAATAAGCTTGTCGGTACAAAGTTGAATGCTCCGCTCCTGATTGGAGTTGGCGAGAAGGAAAATTTCTTTGCCTCTGATGTCCCTGCAATAATTAAACACACCAAAAAGGCTGTGTATCTTGAAGATGGAGAAATAGCTACTCTGACAAAAGATACTTATTCTGTTATTGATTCTGACGGGAATGTTGTAGAGAAAAAAGTAGAAATGCTTCCTTGGGAGCCGGTTGCTCTGAGTAAAATGGGCTATAAACACTTTATGCTCAAAGAAATCCACGAACAGCCGGATGTAATCAGAAACATTCTTACCGGTAAACTTCATACCCCGCAGGATAATGTTATCTTGAATGAGGTAAAACTTACAAGGGAACATTTGAAAAATCTAAACAGAATTCAGATTATCGCCTGCGGAACATCCCTTCATGCGGCAATGATAGGAAAGTACCTCATTGAAACTCTCTGCGGAATTGCTGTTGATGTTGAAGCTTCAAGCGAATATATTTACAGAAGAACTGTAACTGATGAACATACTCTTGTTATCGGGGTTTCACAATCCGGTGAAACTGCTGATACTTTGACTGCAATTAAACAGGCAAAAGCAAAAGGTTCTCATATTTTAATAATTACAAACCGTCCGGATTCCGCTATGGCTCGCGAAGCTGACAGCCTTGTTCCTGTTAATGCCGGTATTGAAGTTTCCGTAGCGGCTACAAAATCTTATATTGCACAGCTTGTTTCTTTCTATCTGCTTGCAATTTATATGGCTGAAATAAAAGAAAGTGCAAATGAATATCTCTTACTTTCATTGAAAACTGATTTGATGATATTACCGCAAAAAATAGAGCAAATTTTATCGCACAAAGAAGAAATTCAAAAGTGTGCAAAAATTTACTCAGGCACAAAAGATTTTATCTATATTGCCCGCGGTATAAATTATCCGACAGCACTTGAGGGTGCTTTAAAACTTAAAGAAATAAGCTATATCAATGCAACGGGTTACCCTGCAGGCGAGCTTAAACACGGACCTATAGCTATGCTTGATGAAACAATGCCTGTCCTTTCAATTTTGATGAAAGGCTGCGTTTACGAAAAACTTCTCTCAAACAGTGAAGAAGCAAAAGCCCGTAATGCCAGAATGATTGCTTTGACAAATTCTGAAGATGAAAAATTAAATGATTTATTTGACTTTATAATACGTGTACCGGATGTTCAGGATTTGCTTTCTCCGATACTTGCAATTGTACCGTTGCAGCTTCTGGCATATTATATTGCGGAATTCTTAGGCAAAGACGTAGACCAGCCGCGTAATCTCGCAAAATCAGTAACGGTGGAATAAAAATATGTCATCTATTCAGTCAACAACGGTTAAACTTCCTTTAAATTCCCGCGAGAATATAGAGCAAGTCTTAAAGTCTTCAGGATATGATGTTTTACGCTGGGCGATAGTTGAAGTTCTCGATGATTCGGTTGTTGTGAGTGTATCTTATATTGACGGTTAACATATATTAATATAAAGTTTGATTTTGGAAATTTTTGGTTGTACACTGTTGCTTAATGGAGTGGCCGGGTTGGAATTAAAAAACTTACCGGCGGTAAAACAATTAAGGAGAATTTAAAAATGACACCAAGAAACTTTTTATTCACTTCCGAATCAGTAACGGAAGGACACCCCGACAAAGTATGCGATCAGATTTCTGATGCTATTTTGGATGAATTTTTGACAAAATATCCGCAGTCACGTGTTGCTGCTGAAACTACAGTAACAACAGGCATGGCGCTTGTTTGCGGTGAAATTACTGCTGACTGCTACGTTGATATTCCGTCAATCGTCAGAAACACAATAAAAAATATAGGTTACGTCGGAGAAGAAGGCGGCGGATTTGATTACAAAACCTGTGCTGTATTGACAAGTATTGATGAACAATCTGTTGATATCGCAGGCGGTGTAAACAAAGCTCTTGAAACAAGAAACGATAATGCCGACACTTCAACTTCTGAAACAGAAGATATCGGTGCAGGCGATCAGGGTATTATGTTTGGTTACGCTTGTAATGAAACACCTGAACTTATGCCGCTTCCGATAAGCCTTGCTCATAAATTATCTTACAGATTGGCTCAGGTAAGAAAACAGGGTATTCTTTCTTACCTCAGACCTGACGGCAAATCTCAGGTTACTGTTGAATACGTTGACGGTAAACCTGCAAGAATTGACACCGTTCTCATTTCAACACAACACGACCCTGAAATTAACGGCGAAACTGATAACGCTAAAATTCAGGAAATCATAAGAAAAGATATCACAGCATTTGTTATAGATGAAGTATTTGCACACGAAACAATCAAACTTAGTGCTGATACAAAAATTCTCGTTAACCCGTCAGGACGTTTCGTAGTTGGTGGTCCTCAAGGGGATGCAGGTTTGACAGGACGTAAAATCATCGTTGATACTTACGGCGGTTATTCACGTCACGGCGGCGGAGCTTTCTCTGGAAAAGATCCTACAAAAGTAGACCGTTCTGCAGCTTATGCATCAAGATGGGTTGCTAAAAATATCGTAGCAGCAGGTTTGGCTGAAAAATGCGAAATCGAATTAGCTTACGCTATCGGTGTTGCAGAACCTGTTTCAATTATGGTTGATACATTCGGTACAGGTAAAATCTCTGATGATAAAATATCAGAATTGGTTTCTAAAAACTTTGACCTGAGACCGGCTGCAATTATCAAACAGTTTGACCTTCGTGGTCTGCCTGCTAAAAATGGAGGCAAATTCTATCAGTTATTAGCAGCTTACGGACACATGGGCAGAACTGATATTGATGTACCTTGGGAAAGAACAGAAAAGGCTGCTGATTTAAAAGCACAGGCCTGTGATTGCTGCTCTTGCTCTAAATAGTAAACAATAGTAATAAATAAAATACCGGAAGCTTTTGTTAGTTTCCGGTATTTTTTATTTCAATTTTTATTTCAATATTGCGCGGAAATCATTTCTTTTTAATCAACACAGCTGCAACGATTGCTGTAAGCGGCACACAGGCAAGGATACCTATACTGCCGATTAAGGCTGATACAATTTCTGTTGCAACCTGATTAAGGTTAAAGAATTTTTGTAAATCAATATTGTTTGCAAGAAGCACCAGCGGCAATGCACTTCCTAAATATACGAGGATTAAGGTGTTTGCCATCGTGCCGATAATATCGCATCCCACATTCATTCCTGATTTAAATAGTTCTTTTGTCGTCATCGCAGGATTTGTCTGATAAAGTTCATTTATTGTACTTGCGATTGAGACTCCTATATCCATAACAGCACCGAGGGTTGCAAGCATCATAGAAGCTGTCAGGATTCCCGTGAAGTCCAAATCAGGTCTTGCGGAATATAAAAACATAGTTTCTTCTCCGGCAAATCCTGTCAGATTCGCAAAGTTAATTGCGATTATTGAAATTATTCCTGCAAAAATAAGGCTTGCGGCAGAACCGATTACTGCTGATGTACTTTTTCTGTTAAAGCCCGCTACTATATAAATAGTGACAATGGTTGCAAGTATGCATACAAGTGTTGCTGCCAAAATCGGGTTAACTCCGTATAAAATCAAAGGCATAAGGATAAAAAATATCATTGCTGCTGTTGCAATTATTGAGATGAAACTCAAAAGTCCCTTCAATCTTCCAAGTATAATCAATCCGACAAAAAACAACCCGCCTAACCAGTATAAAGTCGTATCCCTTTTAAAGTCGGCAATAAAAAAGTCTACATCATCTTCACTTCCTACAACTTCATCTTTTGCTTCAAGGTGGAGAATAACTTTATCGCCTTTAGAAAGCATCATATCGTATGCAGGATTATTAGTCAGGACGTTTTCAATAAGTTGTTCGCTGCCTTTGAAATCGCCTGTCAGAACTTTAACTTTTGCAAGCTGTTTTGTCATTGATTGCCCGTTGCTTTCTCCGTCCATATCAATGTAATCGATACTTTCAATTACTCCTGTAGCTGACGGCAGGACAGGAGGTTCTGCAAATACAGGCAATATTACCGTACACAATACAAATAAAATAAAAAATATTTTTTTCATTATTATATCCCTGATTTAAAATAAATTTTGTTGTTCTGCTGTTTGCGGCACTTTGTAACCCATGTGGCGATAAGTTTCAGGAGAAACTTTACGTCCCCGCGGGGTTCTCTGGAGTAATCCGGCCTGCAGCAAGAACGGTTCGCAGACATCTTCTATTGTTCTGACATCTTCTCCTATAGCAGCAGCGATTGTTTCAATTCCGACAGGCCCGCCGTCGTATTTTTCTATAATCAATCTCAACAGGCTTCTGTCTGTATTATCCAGCCCGTAGTTGTCGATTTTTAAGGCATCAAGTGCACTGTTCGCAACATCTTTCGTGATTTTTCCGTCATATTTTACAAGAGCAAAGTCGCTTACACGTTTTACAAGTCTGTTTGCTATACGCGGTGTTCCTCTTGAGCGTCTGGCAATTGCGTGAGCGCCTTCTTCATCTATTTCTATATTTAAAATTCCTGCAGTTCTTGTAATTACCTGCGCGAGTTCATCTTCCGTATAAAATTCAAGTCTGTGTATTATTCCGAATCGGTCTCTTAGCGGGCCTGAAAGTTCACCGGCTTTTGTAGTTGCTCCGATTAGCGTGAATTTAGGCAGCGGAAGGCGCATCGTTTTTACGGTTTGGCTTTTCCCTGTTGTCATATCAAGGATAAAATCTTCCATTGCTGGATAGAGAATTTCTTCGGCTACTTTATTCAGACGGTGAATTTCGTCGATAAACAGGATTTCTCCGCCTTTTAGTGACATTAAAATTCCTATAATATCTCTCGGACGTTCAAGTGCCGGAGCTGATGTAATCTTAATTTCAACGCCCATTTGTTCTGCTATTACACCTGCGAGAGTTGTTTTTCCAAGCCCAGGAGGTCCGTAAAACAGAAGGTGGTCAAGCGGCAATTCCCGTTTTTTTGCAGCTTCTATGGAAATTTTCAGTGTTTCTTTAAGCGCACTTTGTCCGATGTATGTATCAAAACTTTTCGGGCGGATGCAGTTTTCAAAATTTTTGTCAAATTCTATGCTCTCAGCCTTGATGACGGGGTTTTTCTTTTCCTTTATTTTTTCAAAGTTTTCGTCGTCTGCGATGATACTCATGTTCTTCCCTTTTTCCTTATTTCATGATATCATGAAGTCAAGTTATAGAAAAGAATGTTAAGAAGGAGAAGTTATGAAAGTATCAGAGCGTTTGGAAAAAATTCCGCCGTATTTGTTTGCGGAAATTGACAGAAAAATTGCCGAAGCAAAAGCAAGAGGTGTTGATATTATAAGTCTTGGTATTGGCGATCCTGATACTCCGACTCTTCCTCCTGTTGTAGAAGAAATGCACAAGGCAATTGATAATCCAGCAAATCATGATTATCCGCCTTATAACGGTACTGAAAAATTCAGAAAAGCAGCTTGTGAGTGGATGAAAAAACGTTTTGGCGTTGAACTTAATCCTGATACCCAGATGCTTGCCAATATCGGTTCAAAAGAAGCTATTGCGCACGTATTTTTTGCTTTTGTTGATAAAGGTGATTATACACTGATTCCTGATCCGGGGTATCCTGTTTATAAAAACGCAACGATATTTGCAGGCGGTACGCCTTATTCAATGCCGCTTTTGGAAGAAAACGGATATCTGCCGGATTTAGATGCAATTCCTGAAGATATTGCTAAAAAATCTAAAATTATGTTCCTGAATTATCCTAACAATCCGACAGGTGCTGTTGCAACAAAAGAATTCTATAAAAAAGCAGTTGATTTTTGTAAAAAATATGATATTCTTCTTTGCTCAGATATGGCGTATTCAGAAATGACTTATGACGGCTATGTTGCACCATCTGTTCTTGAAGTTGAGGGAGCAATGGATGTTACTCTGGAATTCTATTCACACTCAAAATCTTATAATATGACAGGATGGCGTGTCGGATTCTGCTGTGGTAACGCGGATGCCGTGAAAGCTCTCGGCACTATTAAAAATAATATTGACAGCGGTACATTTAAAGCAATTCAGGATGCGGCTGTTGCTGCATTTAATGTAGATACTTCTTACATTAAGAATTTGAATAAGATGTATCAGGAACGCAGAGACGCTGCAGAAGAAGGTTTCCGTGAACTCGGATGGAATATTAAACCTTCTAAAGCAACTTTCTACCTCTGGCTTCCTGTTCCAAAAGGAATGACCAGCGAAGAATTTGTTACGGTAATGCTTGAAAAAGCTCACGTTGTTGTTCCGCCTGGAAACGGTTACGGTAAATACGGCGAAGGTTATTTTCGTGTTGCTTTGACTAAAGATGTTGATACTATTAAAAAAGCTATCAAAAGAATGAAGGATGCAGGTATTTCCTATAAATAATTTTTTGGAAAATACCGCGTTTAAAGTAGATAAAACTTAAATATTGTGATATATTGAAAATATGGAATGTCCTAAATGCGGTTACGAAGTCGATGACAAGGCAATGGTTTGCCCAAACTGTAAAAAGGTTCTGAAACTTGTCTGTCCGATTTGTAAAACAGTAAATAAATCTAATACATGTAAAAAGTGCGGTTACGTTATCATTACCAAATGTCATAAATGCGGTAAGGTTAACCCGACCGAACGGAAAAAATGTGCCAAGTGCGGTTTCAGTACTCTTGACAGTGTTATTCTGAACGAATCCAATCTTGACGATTATGCATGTCTTACTATCGATTTCCCGAATATGGATGAGATGAAAATCCACTTGGGCTCTGCAAAGCTGTTAAACAAGTTTAAAGTTAATCTTGATAATATTATTCTTACCGCGGTAAAAGAACTCGGGCTGCGCCGTCAGATTGTTGACGAACGTTATGTTATAAGATTTAATAAAGACTATACATTCAGCAGTTCTGCTCATAATGCGATGCAGACTATTGTAAACATTGCAACCGAAATTACCAAGTTAAACTATAAGCTGACAAACCTTAAAAATGCTTCTGTCCGCTGTAATATGATGCTTCTTAAACGTAATGTTAAAACTGCACAAAGTGACCATAAAATTGATTTTAATATCAGCATGGTTAACACTTCC
This sequence comes from Candidatus Gastranaerophilales bacterium, assembly GCA_944324235.1. Taxonomy (GTDB): domain Bacteria; phylum Cyanobacteriota; class Vampirovibrionia; order Gastranaerophilales; family Gastranaerophilaceae; genus CALUVN01. The sequence goes on along the minus strand of CALUVN010000007.1, from coordinate 4,404 downwards.
GCAAGTAAAGAGGAAAAGGCTTTAAATACGTTTCAGGTTATTGCCGATTCAAATATAAACGAGTGTCTTTCATCAGAATATAAACTTTCTCCATTGAATTCCGTTATGGTTAACGGCAAAATGGAAATGTTTTATGAGATGGATGTCAGACCATTGATTCACGTAAATTACGCTGAACTTCTCCCTAAGGACGAAGATGAAGTCGTTGTTCCTAATTTTGTTCAGAATATGCTTATTGAACAGGATAAAATTGACGGTCAGGCTCTAAGACGTATGGATACCCCTGTCGATCCCGATGCGATTTATGATATTGAAACGATTAACTTCAATGAGATTAACTGCCACTTTGCAAGAATTCAAAATATTGACGTATTTGATAAAATTCTTGAGCGAATTCAGGAAAATCCTAAGTCAATTACTGCAATTAAAACAGATCCTTTATATGTTCCTTATTCACTTAAGGTTATTACCGAGGTTGAACAAACCGGATTGTATAATAATATAATAAGTGTTACCTGTTATGATGAGATGAAATATTCTCCATATTCATTCTTTAGAGATTTATTGTCAAGTATTTTTGAGTATACTGTTTCACAAAAACTTTTCTCTCAAAATGACTTTTCTATGTTTAATTCACTTGACCCTACAGGTCTTGTAAAAGATCTGGTTACCCTCTCTGACAGAGGGCTGGATATGCTGGAAGATACAAGATATACTTATTATGATATTTTCCGAACCATATTAAAGGCTATTCCTAATACCTTAATTTTCATAGAAAATTTTGATAAGATTGATGAAAGTTCTTATGATGTTATGAAATATCTCTTTGAATCATTTGATGAATTGGAAATTTCATATTTGATATCTTATGATAAAGATTTTTCTCTTCATAAGCAATCACACTTCCTTCTGACAAAACCGTATTATTCTGAAATTTATATGAAGCCTACCCCGTTTGAAAAAATGATTGAGGGGAACAAAGAGTATTATAAAAATATTATGGATGATTTTTATTTTCATCGTATTGCAAAATACTCTTGCGGCAGCATTTTGTTTTTGGATATTGCGCTTCAATATCTTGTTGAATCTGAAGTTTATACCGCTGATGATAATACTATTTATCTTTCAAATCCAAAGACAATTATTATTCCGTCCAGCTTGAACAAATTATTCAAAAGACGTCTTAATTTGATGCAGGACGAACCTGATGTTATGAAATTCCTCGCTACGGTTGTGCTTCTTGGTACGCGTATAGACAGAGCAACTCTTGATAGTCTGGGATATGACAACCTTGATGAAATTATTGATAAACTTGCCAATATGGGCTATTTGTATTTCTATAACAACTGTATGTATTTCCCTAATTACAATTTGTTGAGAGAAAATCTTCTCGATACCATGAATAAGGAAACTCTTAAACAAATGGCAAATGAACTTTTTGTTAAAGTTCTGGATGAAAGTATGCCAAGTCCTGTTAAGTCATATTTGTACGGATTACTTGGAGATTCGGATGCTCAGCTTGTGGAATGGCAAAAGTTGATGCAGGTTAACCTTTCTCTGGGTGATTTTAATTCTTATCTGAATTGCGCCAATGAAATATTGAAGATTCTTGATAAGAATGAAGATGAAGAAAAACAGGAGGAAATTGAAAATTATAAGTTGGAATTATATGAAAATATTTCCAATAATTTGTACGAATATATTCCGGATAAGACTCAGGAAATTGCTGAGGTTACTTTAAGAAACTTAGAAAAAACAACAAATATAGATTCAATTATACAGTTATGCAGTAAGATGATTCAGGGCTGTATTAAGTCAGGAGACTACAATCATGCACTTGAATTGATGCATAAGGTACTTTCATTGCTTCCGGGGGCATCTATAGATCCTCTTGATCCTAATTTTAATCCATATTTCTTTTTAATGTCGCTTGTTCATATTGAAATTCTTTTCAATATCGGAGCTATGGGCGAATGTATGGATGTTGGTTACAGAGTTTTGAGTATTGTTAATAACACAAATATTGATTCTCTGAAACCTGAGTTTATTTCTTCCGAGAATTTTAAATCTATGGTATTTGATGCGGTAGCTTATGTTTCAATTGCAAATATACTTCAGCTGCAGGGCAATCTTAAACAATTTTTTGAAATTGTCAGGGGGAATTTCACTGATTTACCTGTTTCTTATGATTTATTTTTGTCTCTTGAGGGACTTATACGGGGAGACATTATTCAACCGCAATCAGAACTTGTATCCGATGACGATAAGTTTTCAGGGGTGCTTTTCCATATAATTAATGCATTTCAAAATATTTCATTTGATTATACAGCTTTTGCAGAAGAAATTTATATGTCAAAAATTCTGGCCAAAGCAAACCGTTTACATCAAATTGAATTGTTCTGTGATGCTTTAATCGGTTACGCTTATATGAAATTGGAATCATACGTTAAAGCATCTGCGATTTTGTTTAAAATTATTCAAACGGCTAACATTAACGGAATGATGACATTACTGTATCTTGCGTGGCTTTTGATGTGTGAAATGCACTTAAAACAAGGAAAATATAATGTTGCGTACGGTATTGTTAATAATTCATTAATTCAGTTGGAAAAAAATAATAATTCTTGTGAGTATCTTGCTGTTTTATTCCGTTATGCGTTATATAAAGTCTTTATGTTCCAGCGTCAGCCGGAAAAGGCTCAAATTTGTCTGGAGCAGGTTAATTATATGACATCAAAATACGGTATTCATTTTGAAATTGATACAGACCCTGAACATTATATTCCTATAGAGGAAAATACGGAAACCTCTGAAAATTCCGAAATAGGTGATATTAATGCTTCCGACAATGATGACGACGATGAAGAAGTTGTCGGTCCAATAGGACTTCCACCTGAAAACGGTTCTACATAAGAAGGAGAAATTTATGAAAATTTTATTTGCATCAGCTGAAGTTGCACCTTTTTCGAAAGCAGGAGGGCTTGCTGACGTCATCGGCAGTTTGCCTAAATATTTGGAAAAAGATGCAGAGATAGCAATTTTTACACCGCTTCACGGATGTATTGATGTTGATAAATTCGGAATTAAAGAGCTTGAAAATTCTACTATGTGGCTTACGTTTGGTAATCAGGGGCATAAATTCCGATTATTCATGTGTAAACTTCCGGGGACTGATATAAATGTATTTTTTGTTCATAATGACTGGTATTATACCTGCTTTAAAGAAGTTTATCCAAAGTGGCTTGATACAAGGTATGAACATGAAAGATATATAGCTTTTTCTCTTGCCGTAATGGAATATGCTAAAGCCTTGAACTTCCGTGCAGATATCATCCACGCTAATGATTGGCATACTGCTATGCTGCCGTTATATTTGCACAGCAATTATAAATTTGATGAATTTTGGTCAAAGACTAAATCTGTTTTTGAGATTCATAACCTTGCATATCAAGGTGTTTGGTTTGAAGATATTCTGGACTTTGCAAATATGCGTAAAGACATTGTTTATAATGAATGGGGTTGTGAGCATTACGGACGGGTAAACTGGATGAAGGGTGCAATAAATTATGCCGATAAAGTTATTGCTGTTTCGCCGAATTATGCAAGAGAAATTCTGACAGGTGAATACGGTGAAGGTATGGATTATACTCTTCGCGGTGCTACGCATAAGCTTGTAGGTATTTTAAACGGCATTGATTATGATGTGTTTAATCCAAAAACTGATAAAACTCTGGTAAAAAATTATGATGTGAATTCTATTCAGTTTAAAGAAGATAATAAAAAGGCAGTGTGCGAATTTTTCGGACTTGAGTACAAGCCTGAGCGTCCGATGTTTGCAATGATTTCTCGACTTGTTGAGCAAAAGGGTATTGATTTAATCAGACAGGTCGAAAATGAAATCCGGTCAATGGACGCTGATTTTGTATTTTTGGGAAGCGGAAACGGAGATTATGAAAACCTGTTAATCTGGCTTTCAAATAATTCATCAAATGTTCGTGCCTATATCGGCTATCGTGCAGATATGGCAAACAAAATCTATGCGGCATCAGACTTTTTCTTAATGCCATCGAGATTTGAGCCGTGCGGACTGAGTCAGTTAATAGCAATGAGATACGGTTCACTGCCTGTTGTCCGTGCAACCGGCGGGTTGGAAGATACCGTGACGGGTTATCCGCTGGATAATTCAAACGGATTTAAATTCTGGGGTTACGACGGGCACTGTATGCTTGATGCAATCAAAACAGCAGAATGGGTTTACAAAGACAAATACGTATTGAACGCAATGAGAAAATCTGCTATGAGTGCTGATTTTTCTTGGAAGAAAAGCTCTGCTGAATATTTAAAAATGTATAAAGAACTCACTGGAAAATAAAACGAAGACTGGTTATGTTTAAAAAAAATATT
>CALUVN010000006.1 GCA_944324235.1 Candidatus Gastranaerophilales bacterium | reverse complement strand
CACGGAGACTCGACAAAAAGCCTGCGGCTTAGTAGTCTCGTTCCGTTCGCTATCCGGACTTACTTCGTGTCGTCCGTACGCAAATCCGCCCTCCTACTTAGGAGAGGGGAATTCGGTTTAAACAAAAGCCGGCATTTCAAAGTTTTTCAAAATTTCTTGAATACTTAATAAAGGCGACTGCTTCAATATTGAAGAGTAGTATTGATGCAAACTTATGTTTGCCCCCTCACCCTACCCTCTCCTACTTAGGAGAGGGAATTCGGTTTAAACAAAAGCCGACTGCTAAAAGTCTTTGAAAGTTTTTTTGAGTCTCATTGTGCGCAGCACTGTAACGGACTATTCACTGTTCACCATTCACAATTCACGCAATTAATAAAAAAAAGCTATGTACTTTGAGGTGCATAGCTGTTGATTAGGGATATGTGTATCTTAGTCTCTAAGGAGTATGGTTTTATATTAGCAGAGCGCCTTTAAAATGAAATCATACGTTTTAACGATGTTTTAAATTTGTTAAATAATGTAAAAAATTACTACTAAAGTAACACATTTTCCCCTTTTTAGGTTTATAATGCATGCAAACAAGCAACAAAAAGGACAAATATTATGAACGTATCTCCAATCTCTAATTACACAACAAACACTCACAACATTAAAACAACAAAACAAAAAGCAGAACCTAAGCATGTACCTTTCGGATTTGGAGAAGATTACGGCGGCGACCCGTTTCCGATGCCAAACTGCGAAGGTGACGGCGATGATTTAAGTTTCTGGGGAAAACTCAAAGGTGCAGTTATTGTATTCTTTGCTCCTATCAGTCTGCCGATAATAAGTTACAGAATTCACCTGAAAGATAAAAAGGAAGATGAAATGTATCGCAGAATGCTTGATTTCAAAGTAAAAGACGACGATGAAGAAGTGAACTTTCTTGAAGATGATGACGACAAAAAAGTAAGTTAATAAAACATCCAAAACAATAAAAATTATATAAAAATCAGATAAAAAACAGAAGTTCAACAAAGACTTCTGTTTTTTTTATGCTAAAATCTAAAATATAGCGGTTTAAAAAGGGAATATAAATATGTTTGACAGTTTGAGCGACAAACTCAGGAGTATAATAAAAAAAACAGGAAATACCGAACTTACGCAGGAAAATATGCAGGATGCACTGCGGGAAATTCGCCGCGCATTGCTGGAAGCAGACGTTAATCTGCGGGTAGTTAAGGCGTTTATATCATCAATAAAAGACAAAGCCGAAGGTGAAAATGTTCTCCAGGGGGTAAACCCATCCCAGCAGCTTGTGAAAATAGTCCATGACGAACTTGTGGAACTTCTCGGAAAAGAATTGACTCCGCTCAATTTTGACGGGCATCCTAATATTATCATGATGCTAGGGCTTCAAGGTTCAGGTAAAACAACATCCAGCGCAAAACTTGCAGTAAAATTGAAAAACGAAAAACGAAACCCGCTGCTTGTTGCCTGTGACGTTTACAGACCTGCTGCAATTACGCAGCTGCAAACACTTGGTAAGGAAATAGGAGTTGAAGTTTTTACAATCCCTGACTGCAAAGATGTCCAAAATATCGTTCAAAATGCAATAAACTACGCCAACGAAAAAGGTTTTAATACAATAATTCTTGATACGGCAGGCCGTTTGCAGATTGATACCGAGATGATGGCGGAACTGCTTATTATAGACAGAGTTTTCCATCCGCAGGAAAAACTTCTTGTAGTAGACGCAATGACAGGTCAGGAGGCAGTTAATGTCGCAGAAAATTTTGATGCGCAAATCGGGCTTACAGGACTTGTTTTGACAAAACTTGACGGCGATTCCAGAGGTGGTGCTGCATTAAGTATTGTCCACTGCACCGGAAAACCTATCAAACTCACAGGTACAGGGGAAAAATTAAACGCACTGGAAAACTTCTATCCGGAACGTATGGCAACCAGAATTCTCGGCATGGGCGATATCGTCTCGCTCGTTGAACGTGCACAGGAAGTATTTGACGAACAACAGGCTAAAGAACTTGAAGAAAAAATGGCAAAAGCCGAATTTTCTTTCAATGACTTTTTGAAAATGCAAAAACAAATGCAAATGTTCGGCTCTATGGGTAATCTTCTCGGCATGATTCCGGGGCTTAATATCGGAAAGGACGACCGTGACAAAATTTCTCACGAGGGAGAAAAACAATTCAAACGCATTGAAGTGTTTATTCAAAGTATGACGCCTGAAGAACGCGCTAATCCTAATCTTTTAAACTCCAGCCGCAAAAAAAGAATTGCTAAAGGATGCGGCATGGAACTTTCCGAAATCAATACTTTCGTTAAACAATTTGAACAAATGCGCATGATGATGAAAGGCATGCACGACATGAAAGGATTGTTCGGAAATCTTGCAAAAGCCGGAGGAAACCCGCTTGCAGGATTTGGAAAAGGCTTAGGCGGAATCAAACCCGACCACAAAACAATGAAAAAAGCTATGTCCATGATGCGTAAATTTAAATAATAATTAAATAAGATAAAACTAAAATGCAACGGCTTATTTTGTAAAAAATAAGCCGTCAAATTTCCCTTTTTAAATGTTACTAAGTTTTATATATGATATTAACTGTTAATATTCTTGTATTTATAGCTCAACATGCTGTAAGTATCCGTACCTGAGGAAGAAGATTCATCCCCGTAGAAAGTAGACATGTTTGTTGCCATCTGGTGGTTAAATTTATCAACCATTTCCTGACGGGAAGTATCCAGCTGGAACGCGGAAATTTCAGCCTGAGTAACATAACCGTCGTGATTTGTGTCTATTGAATCAAAGTTCTCCAGAACCATATTCAAAGAATCCGATGACATTCCTGACATCATTAACTGGGATAAATCCTGTCTGGATAACCCTTTGGTTGACATCTGATTGGTAAGATTAGTCATTTCGTCCGGACTGATAACACCATCCTCATCTTTGTCTATACCTGTAAAGTTAGTTTGAAGATAGGATGCAAATGTCGGATTCAGATATAAGTTGTTTTTTGAATCACCGCGCGCTTCATTAATACTTTCCAGCGTAACACCGTCAGGTGAAAGCTGCGAAAGATATGAAAATGTATTTGTTAATCCGGAATAAAAACTTGTAAAAAGAGATGATCCGTTTAAATTGGCCATGATTAGACCTCCTGTTTTCTACGATGTTTATATCTTAATGATTATTATGGAAAAGTCAAACATCTAAACAGAGGATATTTAAACTGAATGTAAAAATATGTAACAAAAGCAGGAAAAAATTTAAAGTTTCCACTGAAACACGCCGATAAAAAAAGTGTCAGCAGTTTAACAAAAAGGAGTGTGTAACAATGGAAGACAAAAAAATCATGGACATTGAAGATATGATGGTAGATTATGCTGAGATGACCAGTTTTGACTTTAATTCACTTGATTATAAACAAATGCAAGAGCTGAATAACATTACAGAAGGTGAGTATGCGAACAAACCTTATGCATTTAAATACGGAAATTTTGATTTAGTAGATTTATTCCAATCATTTATTTCGCAAAAAGATTAGGCAGATAAAAAGAGAGGATATGTGTAATGAACGAAGAAAAATATTTATTTAATAAAAATTGTTTTCTTCCAAGCTGGGGCATAGATGATGTAGAACCTCATTTCCCTGATGAAGAGCCGGAAGAAGCTAAAACCGAAATTCCTGATTCCATTATATATCAGCGGCACAGGAAAGATTTGCCTACGCTGCTTGCGGAATTGGAAGACATAGAAAATTCCATTGAAGAGATAAAAGCACGACAATGGCATCTGGCAAAACTCGTAAAATTCCACAGAGAGGGATTTACGGCACGCTAGAACGGAGACCTGATTTGGCGGATATTGTGAGCCGGCAGAGTTAAAATCTTTGCCGGTTTTTGTAATGATATAACCTGACAAATCACACTATAGGAATTGGCTATTAAGCCGCTTAATTAGCCTCCTTTATGACTGCAAGCGCGCTCTCAATTTCCATCTGAAGATAACTGAGCTGATCATCAATATGAGTACCGTTATAAATATGTCCGGCAGCCTGATATGCAAGATAAGGAGTGTACCTGTAGGCTTCGGTACGCAGTTGTGAAATCGTTTTAGCGTGGAGCGAAATTTCCATAACCTTTTTAAACGAAACGTAATTTTCTTCTGGCAGATTTGTATATTTATCTCTGAAATAGTCTGCATGAGTATTCAAATAGTAAACTCTTGCGGCAAATCTCTGGACGCTTTCTTTTGTTTCAATAGATTCGAGAATACTTTCGAGCATAGGGACGAATTCTCTCAAATCGTTTATATAAGGTGAAGATTTATCAGTTTTCAAAATGATATTAACAAAAGCCGGATCATCTGTCGGAGCAGGTTTTATAGCATTAGACGAGTGGAAATTTTTAATTTGTTCAAAAGTTGGCAGAGCATCTTTAGGTTCAGCCGTAGTAAAACTTTTAGTTACATCCGGCAGAGTACCGACATAGCCCATACCTTCGTAGGTATTCGGCTTTTTGTCGGCAAATGCGGTATTTGCGCATAGTGTAACTATGATTAATGTAAGAAAAAATTTCTTCATACCTTTTATTATAATGGTATGAAGAAAAAAATCATCGTATATTTAATTTATAGAAGAAATTACTTATTACAATTACAATTTTTCTTCCCGCACTGGCAATTTTGTACAGTGCCGTAGCCAGGGGCGAAAGGTCTCATCCCTTCAGGCAGTTTGCGGCATTCACATTTATTGCACTTTTCAATCTCACGTTTTTGGAGTCGTTCAATTTCGTGGTATTTGCTTTTTTGCAGACTTGTGAGATGTTTTTTGAATTCTTTTTCGTAGCATTCTTCTATTTTATCAATTTTCTTTTCGAGTTTTTTAACCACACGCGTTTGTTTTTTAATTTCGCGTTTTGGGGCTTTATTAGTTTCAAGCGTTTTCAGGCATTCTTTAGCTTTATAGTAAGCAGGAAGCACCTGACTCATTTCCTGAGTTTTTTTCTGCTCAAGTTCTTCTTTACACTTTGCCTGTTCGCAGGTTAGATTAAGAGCGTTATACAGAACACATTTGTCTTTGTATAAGAGATTACAGGACTGCGTTGTTGATGCGGAATCCTGATTTATTGGACAGGAAGCCTGAACAGGTGCTGCAATTAGCATAATCAGTGCAAGTCCTGCAGTTATAATAAAATTTTTATTCATAAAAAAACTCTCCTTTATTATCTGATTTTGGCATAATATGGATGAAAATTCAAATAATATTTTTATAGTAATATATACGTATGGAAGAAATGAACCTGAAAAATTACGCATATCTTGGCGACGCCGTATGGGAACTGTTTATACGGGAACAAACGGTACGATTAACAGAAAATGCGAAAAAGCTGCATGCAATAACAACAGAAAAGGTAAAAGCGGGCTATCAGGCTGAATTGCTGCATTTTTTGGATAAATACTTAACCGAAGAAGAGAAAGAGCTGGCACGACGCGGGCGGAATTTACCGATACCTGTGGGAAGAAGGCAAATCCAAACAGAATACCGTCAGGCAACGGCATTTGAGGCCCTGATTGGGTACTGGTACGAAAATAACAAAGAGCGTTTGACAGAGATATTTAATCTTTTACCAATTAAATGGTGACAAAATTGGAATAAATTAAGAAAAAGGGGTTTACAAAAAAAAATCAGCATGTAGAATAAATATTGTGACAAATAAATAGACGCCACAATGTGGGGGTTTAGCTCAGCTGGTAGAGCACCTGCTTTGCACGCAGGGGGTCAGGAGTTCGAATCTCCTAACCTCCAAAATAAAAAACCGAATGACATTAGTTATTCGGTTTTTTATTTTCTGAGAGTAAAGTTTGATGAGAAGCTCCCAATGTACTTTCGTACATTTCAAAGGAGTTGCGCGAGTGAGCTGAGGCTGGAGTGCTTTTGTTGCAAGGGCTGTAAGCCCTGTAAACAAAACACGGAATTGCCGTTAAACGCGAACGAGCAAGACCGTCCGCAAATACAAGAGGAATCCCCCCATATAAAAATTAAAATAGCGTTTTTTGCTCACACTTAATTAATAAAGATTTCACGCAGCCATCCGTAATTTCATCTGTTTTTTGCAAATCACCAAGAATTAATGGAGAATTCGGGTTATGCTTTGCATAATTTATTTTTGCTATATGCGGCGTTTGGTTTGCATAACAGTACTTACAGCCGTTAGGGCAGGTGTCGTAATCCCCTATGTTTCGGGAATCCATGCAACCGCAGCCTTTCCGGTTGCCGGTGTGCTTAACTTTCTTAAACTTTATATTGTTGGCACGTCCTAAAATCTCTGATGTCAAACATCCTGATTTTAATATGCCGTATTGCTCATAATTCCCCTCCGTTGCACAGGTTTGAATTATCATATTATATTTTTGGGCAATCGCTCCGATATTTTTTGCTATTTCCTGTTTATCTCCCTCTGTCAGTAATATAATTTCAGGCATATTAACTTTTAACTTTTTATACATCTCAACAAAACTGAAAATACATCTGTCTATATGCGGCGCAATATTTTTTGCCATATAATCAAAAGTATCAATATGCCGCTGCAAAGTATATTTTTCTGTCAAAAGTATCGGGTCATAACGCCACGCTATTCTTTGGCTGCCCACTATTTCCGACAATTTTATCAAGGTTTTAATGCTCTCATCAATCGACGGAACATTTGGCTCAATATCACGTCCGTATGCAGTTATTGTATAGTGGAAATATGTGTTGAATTTATCTGTAATTCGTCTGATATATGGCAAAATCGGTGCGTAATTTTTTGAACAGAATATAACACAGTCAACAACTTCAGGATTTAACTCATAACGGATTACTTTATTCGGGAAAAGCGGATTTCTGGAATAAACAAACCCCTCATCAAATCGCTTCAAAAGCCATTCCGTATAATATTGGACAGTATCGGTTCTTGAACCTGTGTTTAGTATCATAATCCAATAATTATAACACACTAAACAAAAACTTTATAAAAATAAGCCCCCCATACCGCAATGGTTTCACGATAATCCGCAGCCGCTTTCCCCTGACAAAATTAAAAAAACTTAATAATAAAGCAATAAAAATTTAAACAAATACTTTATAAATGTATGATAAAACCAATTCAAATAGCGGACAGCATTATCGGGATAGGTCAGAAAGCAGCAAAGGAAATCAACGGGACGGAAACGATATCCGAAGCCCCTGCACATCTTGCGGAAGCCAGCGGCGAACTGCTGCAGGCTTACCACGGAGTCAGCACAAAAAAATTATTTGAAAGTTTTTCCGAATTTACAGAAAATTTCAAGAAAAAACTGGCGTCTTATAAAGGCTACGTGCCTGAGGAACTTTTAGTAAAACTGGAAAAACAGACCGATAACAACGATTTTTCTTTACAAAAAACAATTGCGGAACACTATTCCGGACTGAATGACTGCAAAACTCTTGACGACGTCAGAAAACTTTATCCTGAAATCAATCCTCCAAATCTTAATTTGGAAGAAGAAATTGAGACTAAAATAAAAAATATTGTATCAAAAGAAATTTGCGAAGAAGTTGCAAAATTAAAAACAAAAGAAGAAAAACAACTGTTACTTGACGAATATTTCAAAGAAAATATCTCAAGACAGGTTGAAAGCTGGGAAATCTACCCTGAATTTAAAGCAATACAAGATAAAGTTGCCAATGAAATTATTGATGGGAAATATATAAGCACAAGTTCTCTTCAAGATGGCTACAGAGCATTTAACCAAAAAATGCCTCTCCGTTACAGACTTATACACACAGAAAACAGAGAAGCCGCATTTATCGAAATGTTCAAAGAACATTTCATTAACGGCAAAGGTTATACCGTAATCAACATAAAAACAACAGACGGAAAAGAAATAAATGCCCAGAAGCTTAAATACAATTGGCCTTTCGGCGAACTCGACAAAGCTTTCAGAGCATTTATAAAATCAAGCGAACGTAATGCTCAAGAATATAAAGCATTATCAAATCTTGATACTCATGAAATCAATTCCGCAATCATGACCAGAACATGGAGAACCAGTCAGCTAAGAAGAGATTTAGGCAACGAAACAGCCTATAAAAAAGACTGGAGTCTTATAAAACCTGTATGGCAAAAAACAATGTTTCCTGAAACAACATTTTATCCGACAGAAAAACTTATCGACGCTTATCTGGTCGGATTGTTTAAGAACGGCAAAACAACAGGAAACAAACCTAATCCTATTGAAAAATATTTAGAAACTCCAAATATGGATAAAACTAAAATAATGCTCCTTAAACGGCTTTACAAAGCTTCAAAAGATTTGGATATGGACAAATATCTACTGCAAAGCGATAGATTTAAAGAGTTCAAGGCACAGTTTAATATTGAAGAAATGAAAAAATCAATTGAAAGCATTGAAGAACATTATAAAAATGCATTCTTCAAACGTTTTTGGACAGATGAAAGAAAGATGCGTTTTACAGAGGCGCTCCATCAGAACAGAGAACTTGCAAACCGGAATATAGAGGTATCGGATAAAATCCTTTCTGATGCAATGGACAGCGTATTTATGGAATAAACTTTTTATTTGGAGAGAAAAAATCTCTTATTCTTTCCCAAAATTTATTATATTTTGATTTTTTGGGAGCTAAAGCAGTTTGCATATTTTCGGTGTTTACTTCATGGTGAGAAGTTGAATCTATTTTATATTTCCAGGCTCTGATATTCGGAATATTATCAAGCATATATTCTTTTGCGGTTTCAAAATTCCGCCCTACGTAACCGATTTCATACTCGTGCGCATCAACTCCGTTAACTTTATGCGGATGTTTGTACCTTGTAACAATTCTGAAAAATAAAGCCTGCCCTTCATTATAAAAATTAAGTGACAAAAAATGGTCTAAAGATTTATTGGCAGTGTGATGTTTTAATTGATGTATAATCTGCCTGCATTGAGGAGCATATTGTCTTGCTGTCAGGTTTGAATAATACACCCTGCCTTTAAAATCTGCATATTGCCCGTCTGAATTTATCCGCATCTTTACAAGCTCTCCGGTTTAAGCAGTCGTTTTTTTGGACTTTTTGGCTTTTAAAAGGAATAAAACAGGAATAATCAACACACACATCAACGCAAGCAGTGCAAACACGTCATAAAAAGATGCTAATTTTGCTTGCTGCAAAAGTTCACGATACAACATACCGTTTGCCTTTCGCGCTGCCGTAAATTCCGAATAATGAATTAAAAACTTATGCTGCAACGCATTCAACTTAACCATAAACATAGGATTGTGATATGAAAGATTTCCGACAAGATATGTCTGATGCACCTGAGATACACGTGAAATAAATGTCGCAGACATCGCTGTCGCTATAGCCGTTATTATATTTTTGAACAATGCATGCAAAGATGCGGCATCTGCATTCTTGGAGGGCGGTAATGTCATAAAAGACATCGCCGTAATTGGTACAAACGCTGTAGGAACACCTATACATAACAAAATGTTCGGTAAAATTACACTCTCTATCGACGATGTTGTGTTTAATTGGGTAAGCATCAAAATTGACCCGCCCATAATTAACAAACCTGCAATTGCCAGAATTTTCGGTTTAATATATTTTGAAAGTTCACCGACAACCAGCAACCCGATTAAACAGATTACGGCTCTTGGAAACATTGCAAGCCCTGATTTTGACGGGCTATACCCGAGCAGACTCTGAACAAACATCGGCACCAGCAAAAGTGTTGAATACAGCATTACGTTTATAAAAGAGCTGACTATAGTTCCGAATAAAAAGTTTCTGTCCTTAAATACCCGAATATCAATAACAGGATATTTATATTCCAATTCCCAAACATAGAAAAACACAAATGAAAATATGCATATTCCGGTCAACCAGCAAATCCATGCAGTATCAAACCAGTTGTACTGCTGCCCTCTGTCCAGAACTATCTGCATACATGCCATTGCTATAACTATAGACAAATATCCGATGATATCAAATTTTTTTCTGTATTTTTGTTTTTCAGGTTTGTCAGACGGAACAAAAATTTTAACCATTAAAAATGCCAGCATACAAAGCGGAATATTAATAATAAATACCCACTGCCATGAAAGGTTATCCGTCAGATACCCGCCCATAAAAGGTCCAGCCAGCGGAGAAAACATCGCCGCAACCCCGAACAAACTCATTGCCACCCCGCGCCGGTTCTCCGGAAATACATCAAGCAATATTGCCTGACATAACGGAAGTATTGCACCGCTTCCTACCCCCTGCACAACTCTTGCCGCAATTAAGGCCTGCAGGTTTGGTGCAAGTAAACATAAAAGGCAGCCGATACAAAATACCCAGATACTGTAAAACATCAAGAGTTTTTTGCCGATAAGTCTTACTAAATATCCCGTAACAGGCAGCATAAGCCCGCCGGAGATAATGTAGCACGTGATAACAGTATTTGCCTCATATTGAGTTGCTCCGTAAAATCCAGCGATATGCGGCTGGCTCACGTTTGTAGCAGAAGACGCTGCCAGTGCTAAAAAGGCAGGCAATAATACCGATAACGCAACAATATAGGGGTTGTATAACTTTTGCGTTTTTTCTTCCATTTCATACCTCTTAATATAAAGATATAATAAAAATTTTCATATTAAAAGTCGTTATGAGATAATATTAAAAAAGGAGGGAGTTATATGAATCTGCAGGAAATATTGGATAAATTGTCAAAAAACAGAGTTTTCAGGCTATCATTAACGTCACAGGAACTTTTTCACTCAAACTTCTGGGGCTGGCTGCTCGACGACGATGAAAGATGGAAAAACTATTCAGGGCTCTTTGATGAAAATTTGCCAAATCTCCCTAAACCTAAAATTCTGCGCGGACAAAACGGTTTGACTCTCTCTCTTAAGTTTGACGACGGACTTTATATTATTGAAAACCGATTAAAATCCATCATAGATAAACCGCAGATTGAATCTATCTGGCAAGATGCAGATAAAAAGAATTTAGCTCCCAAAAAGATTCTTGTCATAACATACCCCGACTTGAATTTCCATAATACAAACTGGTCAGTAGAAGACGACTATGATTACAAAAAAAGTTATAATATACAAACCGCCTACCTTACTTATGAAGAACTCTTGAACAGGTTTAAAGCACAAAGTATTACAGACCGTTTTCTGTCAGAATATATAGAATGCCTTGAGCTGTTAATTAGTATGAAAAATTCTTTTAAGTATACTCTTGAAGAAAATTGCAGTGCCTTCTGGAATTTTTACGGTGAAAACAGAGAAAAACTGCTTGAGCTTGATTTGGATGTTATGTTCCAAAAAGCCTCTGCCGCAAATCTTGTAACTAAAATTCTGCAAGACACACCATACAAAGAAGATATTCGTGTCATAACAGGAACAGATAATGAAAGAGAACTTCCGGAACTGCAGCTGTGGCTTCATGCAAATGACAGACTGGTAGAAGATATCGGAATTTCTATATGCGGCTATGAATACAGATTCTGCGCGTATATCTTCAAAGAAACAGATGAGGGCAAAAACTCGGATTTACGAAAAAAATATTCTGAAAAATTACAGGAAAGTAAATTCAAAAACCTGTTTAACGGCACGATAAAAAGCATAGACTATCAACTGTACTCTATGCTTTATACAAAAGAAGCTCTAATCGAAGATATAAGTATCGGCGCTCTTATTGAAAAAATCAAATCAGACCTTGATACTTTACACTCGTTATAAATCAATTTCAGATTCTTTGATAGGTGCACCGATTACCCGTTCAAGTTCTGCTGCGTTTACGTTGTAGTTAAGAAGGTTTGAGTAGTAATCAAGCTGTGCATTCAGATACGAGTTTTCCGCATCCTTAAATTCGATAGCATCGCCCAAACCTACCTGATATCTTCTAAATGCCTGATATTGACGTTCTTTTGCCTGCTGGAGCGCTAACTTTGCAACATCAAGGCTGTCATGTGAGTTCAACAGACTTATATAAGCGCTTTTAACTTCCAGATAAACGTTTTGTTTCTGCTGTTCATAATCGGCAACATACTTTTTGTAAGTCGCAGTTGCTTCATCCACCTGTTTCTTCAACAGCATAATGTTAAAGGCGTTGTAGTTCAGCTGAACCCCGAATTGATAACCATAGTCACTGTCAATCTGGCGTCCGCCGTAGTTATAAGAACCAAACGCACTCAAATCAGGTGTAAATGCTCTTTTGGCACTCCTGACATTCAATTCTGCCGCATCCATAAGTTTTTTGGCAGACAGTAATGCCGGACGTGATTCTTCTGCGGTATTAAGTAAATCGTCAAAATTAACGTCGTATTTTTTTGTATTTAACTTATCTTTCAATATAACATTTTCCAGTTCAGGAATACCGACAGCATTTGCAAGCTGTGCGGCTGCAAGTTCTTTTGTATTTTTGGCTTTAATCAGGTTAACCTTGGCGTTACCCATGTTATATTCTGCAGTTGTTACGTCGATTTTTGCCTTTTTACCTATTTCATATTGGGCACGCGCCTGTTTCAGTTGTAATTCAAAGTCTTTTACGGTATCTTCATAAACCGTCTGCTGAATTTCCGCAAATACAAGGTTGTAATAAGCAACTTTTACATTATATATTACGCTTTCAATACTTGTTTCCGCGTCATATCTTGAAGCTTCGTAGTTTCTTTTGGCAGAATCGGCCATAGCTTTGGTTTTTCCAAAATCAAACAGCAATAAATTCGCGGAAATTGTCGGCACGTAAAACATATTATATTTCTGTGCCATCATTCTGGCGTAAGAGCCGGCCATTGTCATAAACATATCATTCCTTGAATAGTTTACTCCTGCGCTAATTGTAGGAAAATAATTAGACCACGCCTGTCCTACCCGTGATTTATAAATATCTGCATTGCTTATTGCGGACATAATTGCAGGGTGATGGGTTATAGCAAGCCTTATACAGTCAGCAAGAGTAACTTCCCCGTTCATATCAGTATATTCTATCTGGCTGTTAATCACAGGGAATTTTGTTTCATACATACCTTCAGCTTCTTTTGAAGATTCTTTCTTAGTTTTGGCATTATCTGCATTTTTCTTGCGTTCGCGTTTTTTATTAACCTTTTTTTCTTTTTCAGGTTTTACGATATGAATCTCTTCCGGCTTTTTGGCTATATCAACCTGCTGCTTAGCATCCTCAGCATTTGCAACAACAGATGAAAATGCAACAACAGAGCATATTAAAAGTAAATTTAAAACCTTTTTCATTTTACCGTAATCTCCAAATCTTTATCAGTTATTTCTTTTTTCGGGAACATATCAACAAACTCCTGAACTATTACATAAAAAGCAGGAGTGAGAACAGCACCGAGTGTGCAGGCTGCTATCATACCGCCGAATACTGTTGAACCTACAGAGATTCTTGAATTTGCACCCGCACCCTGAGCAAATAACATCGGCATAACCCCGATGATAAATGCAAGTTCAGTCATCATAATTGCTCTAAATCTCAGTTTTGCAGCTTTAATTGCAGCTTCTTTTACAGGAAGACCGTGTTTTTCGTGTTCTTCTTTTGCAAACTCGACAATCAGAATGGATTGTTTTGCTGCAAGACCGATAAGAGTAATCATACCAACCTGAGAATAGATATCAAATGACTGGTTAATCATCATCTGGAATATCAACGCTCCCAATGCCGCAATAGGCGAAATCAACAGTACGGCAAGCGGGATTGTATAACTTTCGTACAATGCAACAAGGAATAAATATACAAATATCAATGCCATACTGATAATAAGTGCGGTTTGACCTGACGCTTCACGTTCCTGAGCGGAAGTACCGGACCAGTCAAACGTCATATCGGACGGCAGAACCTTTTTGGCAAGCGCTTCCATCGCATTCATAGCGTCACCGGAACTCTTTCCTGCGCCCTGCTGACCTTGAATTTGTACTGATTTGTACTGGTTATATCTTGAAATTGCCGCTGTACCAACGGTTTGTCTTAATTTAACCACCGAAAGTATCGGAACCATTACACCGTTTTTATTTTTAACATATATTCCGGAAAGGTCGGAAGCTTTGTTACGAAAATCGCTTTCTGCCTGCATTTGAACCTTAAATACCCTGTCATATTTGTTAAAATCGTTTACGTAATACGTACCGAGCATAGAAGACAGTGTTGAATAGAGTTCCTGCAGGTCAATATTCTGTGCAAGCGCTTTTTCAAAGTCAATGTCTACAATATATTGCGGAACGTTTGCCTGAAATGAGGTGTTAACGTTAGACAGGGATGGATCTTGATTGGCTGCTGCTATGAGTGTATTTGCCCATTTTTCCATATCCTGCGAAGTGTATTCCCCCTGAGATAGCATCTGGAATTCGAACCCGCCCATCATACTCATACCGGTAATTGCAGGCGGTGAAAATGCCATAATTGACGCTTCTTTTGTATTTGCAGCAATCGCTCTGACTTTATTCAGAACAGCAACGTGAGATAAATCCGTTTCCTGCCCTTTTATTTTTCTTGTAATCCATTTTACCGGATTCATTTTTCTTTCTTTATGTTCGTACAACTGAATAATTACGGTTGACTGGTTCACCGCACCGTCTCCGCCGAACACTGTTAATTTTTCTTTATTAATCCCCGGAATATCCTTAATCTGATCAACAAATTTTCTTGAAACCTGTTCCGTTCTTTGAAGTGATGCACCGTCAGGAAGTGTTATTGTTGCAAGCAGAACACCCTGATCTTCATCAGGAATAAATCCTGTTGATATCGTTTTAAATGATACAAGAGTGAGTAAAAGTATCGCTGCATAGAATATTGCTACAAGTTTTTTGTTGTACACGAATTTTACAACATATTCCATATAGAAATCTTCCACTTTAGCAAACATTTCATTAAATTTACGCACCAGAACATCTGTTCTTGTTTCAATTCTTTCTTTGATGTGGTCTAAAGTTTTGAGGAACGGGAATTTATATACATCGTGCGGTTTCTTTTCCTGTCCGAGGAAATGCGAGCACATTGCAGGCGAAAGCGTCAGCGCACAAACTGCTGAAAGTGCAATGGACACCGCAATACAAACCGCAAACTGTTTATACATAACACCTGTCATACCGCCCATAAACGTAATCGGTACAAATACCGCCATTAATACCAGAGCCATAGCAACAAGTGCAAACCCTACCTCTTCCATAGTAAGCTGGGTTGCCATAACTGCAGATTTGCCCTCATCAATGTGCCGCTTAACGTTCTCGATAACAACGATAGCGTCGTCAACTACAACCGCAACGGCTAATACAAGTGCAAACAATGACAGAAGATTTATGGACATATCCAGAGCCTTCAGGACAAAGAATGTTCCGACAAGCGATACAGGAATCGTGACACACGGAACAAGCGTTGCCATACCGTCTCCGAGAAACAGGAATATAATTATTACAACGATTAACGCTGTTAAAAGAATTGTAAATTCAACCTCCACCATAGATTCGTGAATAAAATCAGCGTCATCTTTAACGTATAGAATTTTGATACCGTTAGTTAATCTGGAATTTAACTCGTTTACCTTTGCCTTAATCGCTTTTGACATATTAATAACGTTGGCATCAGGCAGCTGTGAAATAACAACAACCGCAGAAGGTTTGCCGTTTACAAGACCGAGGTTTGAATAAGATTCCGCACCGAGTTCTACTCTTGCGATATCTTTAATTCTTACATTTGAGCCGTCCATATTTGAACGGATAATTATATTTTCAAATTCTTTTACATCGGAAAGACGTCCCGGAGTTTTGAGGGTAAGCTGGAGTGCTCTTTTTTCATCTGTAGGAAGCTGACCGAGCGCACCTGCAGCTACCTGAGTATTCTGGCTGGTTATGGCATTTTTAACCTCAGTTGTTGAAATGTTAAGTCCTGCCATTTTTTGCGGGTCAAGCCATATTCTCATTGAGTAATTGCCGCCCCCGAATACCATTACATCAGCAACACCTTCGACACGTTTGAGTTCGTCTTTAATATATATAGAACCATAGTTTGTCAAATCCAATTGTGTCCAGTCACCTGATTCCGGATATAAAGTAAGAATTACCGCACCTGAACCGGAAGAACGGCTGATTGCAGTAACACCTGTCCTTTGAACTTCTTCAGGCAGTTGGGATTGAACACGCTGAATTAAGTTTTGAACATTCATCAGGTTAATGTTTTTGTCTGTTCCGACCTTGAAATACAAAGTCAGTGTATAACTTCCATCGTATGATGTGGAAGTCATATAGGTCATATTTTCAACACCGTTGAGTTTGTTTTCCAGAATTGTTGCAACGGATGATTCTATAACCTCGGCACTTGCACCCTGATAGGAAGCTGATACCCTTACCTGAGGAGGTGTTACATCAGGATAACTCTCCTGTTTCAAACTCATCAATGAGATTAAACCGAGAATGACTATACAGATTGAAATTACAAGAGCAAATCTCGGTTTTCTTATAAAGAAATACAGTTTTTCTCTGTCAAATATTTGTTTCATATTAAAATTTCCCGTTTATTATTTTTCTTCTTTTGATTTGTCGACAATTTTAAGTTTTTGACCTTCCGAGTTGATGTTTTGGATACCCGAAACAACAACAACGTCAGAAAGGTTCAAACCGCTGTCGACTACCCAGTTATTGTTAATATCGTCAGAAACTTTAATATTTTTTCTGACAGCTTTGTTATCTTCCACAGTCCAAACGTAATAACCGCTCATCGGGTCGCCTTTTGTACAGGCTTGAGGAACTGTCAGATATTGAATTATTTTCGGCGCGGTAAGTTTAACTTTCATATAAGTACCCGGAACAAGCCAGCCTTTAGGGTTTTCAAAAGTTGCGCGGATAGTTATTGTACCGGAATCTTTGTCAACCTTATTATCAACAAAGTTAATCTTTCCGCTGTAAGGATACCAGCCGCCGTCGTCAAACTGAACTTTAACCTCAACATCACGCAGCTGATTGCTGGAGCGTAAAAGATTTACAAAATCGTTATCTTTAAGGCTGAAAGTAACATAGACAGGGTCTGTACTTGATATATTAACAAGCGAACCCGAAGTTGCCGTTACGTAGTTGCCTTCCGTAATATTAACTTTACCTATTCTTCCGTCAATCGGGGATTTAATAGTCGTATAACTCAGGTTAACTTTGGCAAGTTCAAGTTGTTGTTTTGCCGCGTCAAGAAGTGCTTTATTCTGGTTTCTTGAAGCAAGACTCAGGTCAACATCGGAACGGCTGATTAAATCTTCTTTAATCAGGGCATTTGCTCTGTCGAGTTCCTGCTGTGCATTTTTTAGCAAAGCGCTGTACTGGTTTACATTAGCCGCCGAGTTGTTAACTTCAATCTGATATTCTCTCGGGTCAATCTGGAACAGAACCTGACCTTCTTTAACAAAATCACCTTCTTTAAAGTATTTCTTCAGCAAAAATCCGGGAACACGTGCAACAAGGTCAACAGAATATTTAGCCTCAACTCTTCCTGTTGCTTCGGCTGAAACGTTAACACTTTCAAGATGCGGATTATCAACTTCCACTTCTTTTGGCATTTTCATCATCTGCTGCTGAATCATACCGGATATAAATCCTGATGTTTTATTGTATATAATAGGTACAATGATTACCAGTAAAATCAGAATACCCCATTGTTTCCTAGATAAACTGTATTTCATACTTCTCTCCCCAAATTTAAGGTGTATATTTTTCTACAACTATCGTAAAAAATTACGTCAGTATTGTCAATATAAATTCATACATTATATATATTATTTTTTTGATTTTTCGGATAATATATAAATACAGGCTAATAAGGGAGTTAAATTTTGAATAATCATCAATTACGATTAATTGAATTTTATCAAAATGTTAAGAGTTTTTTATCAATGTTATTTTCTGTTTACGAAATCGACGACCATTATGTGATAAGAATTTTCGGGATAAAATTCTGCAAAAAGTTTTCGCCTGAAATAAAATTTACGGAAGTCACGGAAAAAGGAATAACAACAGATAAACGCAATCCGAAAATTATAGTATCACTTACAACTTTTCCGCCGAGAATAAATAGCGTGTACAAAACAATTTCAACACTTCTGGAGCAGACAGTCAAACCTGATGAAGTAGTTTTATGGCTGGCGACAGAGGATTTTCCGGACAAAAAGCTTCCCGAAAATCTCACCAACCTGCAAACTTTCGGGCTTACCATTAAATGGTGCGATAATATAAAATCTTACAAAAAACTTATTCCGGCGCTTGCAGAGTATCCTGATGATATTATCATAACCGTTGATGACGACTACTATTATGACAAAGATTTAGTGAAAAATCTGCTTGAAGAACACAAAAAATATCCTGATTGCATAATCGGAGCACGCGCAAACAGATTAGTTCCGCAAAAAGATAAATCCTTCAAACTGAAACGAAGAAGCTATATCTATGACAGTTCTTATCGTCCGTCGTATTTAAATCCGTTTATAGGTTTCGGCGGAGTTTTATACCCTCCGCATGCACTGCATAAAGATGTTATGAACAAAGAAAAATTTATGACAATCATTCCCACAAACGACGATGCGTGGTTCTGGATAAATGCCGTCAGAAACAAAACAAGATTTGTCCCTTGCAGAAACGGTTATAAATTAAAATTTTATCTGATAGAAAATTCCCAGCAGGTCGGTTTGTATCAGGTTAACGGCCCGAATTCGGCACAAGGTGTTTCAGGAGAGGATGCAGCTAATATGTTTATGAAAATGTATCCTGACGCAAAAGAAATAATTGACGGAGAATTGCATAATGCCTGAGGTTTCCGTAATTGTACCCGTCTATAATGTTGAAAAATATCTGCGGCAATGTCTTGACAGTATTGTCAGACAAAGCTTAAAAGACATTGAAATTATTTTGATAGATAACGGCGCGGCAGATGCCGAACGCAAAATAATTGAGGATTATCAAAAAAATGATACGCGTATAAAAGTCATCCGTTTTGAACAAAATCAGGGCTACGGAAAAGCCGTAAATACAGGGATTAAAAAAGCTTGCGGAAAATATATTTCAATCGTCGAAAGCGACGATTTTATTGATGAAGATATGCTGGCTGTACTTTATGAAAAAATTAACTCCTATAAAGCGGATATTATTAAATCAGCTTACATTTATTTTGACGAAATTCGCTCGGCGGTTTGTTTTAATGACCTGAAAATTCCGCAGGACAGAACTTTTACCCTGAAAGAATTTCCCGTTTTAATATCTTCACACCCGTCAATCTGGTCTTGTTTATACAGCCGAAATTTTCTGATGGAAAACGAAATATTTTTTATAGAAAAAGCCGGTACATCGTGGGTCGACAACCCTTTTCAGCTTGAATCGCTTTACAAAGCCGAAAAAATTCTCTATACGGACAAAGCATTTTACCATTACCGCAACTGCCGCGAGAACTCCAGTTCCACCCTCAACAAGGCACTGAAAGTTCCTTACCGGTGCGTGAAAGATATGCAAAATATTATTGAAAAATATAATATTACGGACAGCGGAATTCTGTACAACCTCGCTCTCAGAATTATGAGCTATATAAAAATCACGATTGACAGAGCAGAAATTTCCGACATCGATGAAATTCAGCCGCTTGTGAATGAACTTTTTGAACAAATCGACAACACGCTTAAAGATAACCCTAAATATAAAAGACTGCGGCGCAGATTTTATAAAAAACCGCTCAAATTTTACTTTGCCTTCCGCCGCCTGAAAAAAATCTTCAAACACTAAAAAGCCCCCGTTATTTAACGAAGGCTTTTTATTATAACAATTTCGGGATTGCTATTGTGAACAACTTTCTAGAAAGTTGCGGTAACTGGTTTCTTTTGGGCAGTTGCACCTGGAATAGCCTGCCAGTTAGCTGCCATAATTTTCTTGAATGATTTCAATGCAGTATCTTCGAGTTCGCCGAGCTCTTCAGCTTCCATAATCAATTCTCTCAACGGAAGCAATGCTCTTTGGTCTCTCAAAACGCCTAATGCTGCTGCTGCACCGGCTCTTACAAGTTCATTTTCAGAACGGTTTTTCATAACGTCAATCAATGCAGGAACTGCTTTTGTATCGTTAAGTTTGCCAAGAGAAGTTACTGCGTAAATTCTTACGTTAACCCATTCGTCATAAAGCATATTGATAACTTTATCAACTGCTTTTTTGTTGCCGATTTCGCCGAGTGCTCTTGTAGCATCGCATCTTACGTTAACTTTTTCGTGGTCTAAAGATGCAATCAAAGCATCTGTTGCAACATCACCGATTTCAATCAAAGCATCGGTTGCAGTAATGCATACTTGCGGGTTTTCATCGTTTAAAGCTTCAACAAGAGGCTCAACAACGATTGCACCGCCCAAACGTCCGAGTGCACGTGCTGCACGAACTCTTACGTCCACATTTCTGTCTTCACGTAATGATTCAATTAAGTGAGTTGTTGCTTTAGAATCGCCGAGTTCGCCGAGAGCGCGGGCTGCATATAATCTTACGGAGCCGTTTTTATCATGTTTTAATACATCAATAAGAGGTTCAACGGCTTTGGAATCGCCCATTTCACCAAGAATTCTTGCAGCGTTATATCTAACTTTTTCGGAATTGCTTGTACGTAAATCCATTAATAATTCGTCAAAAGTTTTCTTTACTTGCTTTTTCTTGCTGTTAACACTAATTGTCATCTACATTCCTCCGACACTACATTATCATTCTACCTTCACTTCTTTATAAAAAATTTTTGGAGAATGATATTGCCTTTTTTACCTACTTTTATTAATTTTTGTAAACAAACTGTTTTTTGATTAGGGAATTTAGTGCTTGCTAATCAGAATTTTATTAAGGGTAACACAAACACTTTATACTATTATATTAACATATTTTTCTAATCTTTGCTTGCATTATATGTATTATTTATAAAAGCAGTATGAATGTTTTTTTAACATTAGCTAAAATTCAAATATATCAAGACGGATTTCATAACATTTGTTTACAAATACTACTCACTACAGATAGTAATAATAAACTCGCTGCCGACGCCAACCTCACTGTTTACCTTAATTTCGCCCTTGTGCTTTTCTATTATTTTTGTACAAATTGCAAGACCGAGTCCTGTGCCTACGCCTACACCTTTTGTAGTATAACCGGCGGTAAATATCTTGTGGAGGGCATCTTCAGGAATTCCGCGCCCTGTATCTTTAATTTTTACGATTAATTTATTATCCTGAAAATCCGTACTGATTGTTATTTTCCCGTTACCTTCAATCGCCTGGCAGGCATTTACGAGAATATTTGTAAAAACCTGATTGAGCATGTTAGGGTAGCATTTTATCATCGGGATATCCCCGTAAAGTTTGACTACGTCTATTCTGTTCTTGGTTTCATGTCTTATCAAATTCAGGGTCAAATCGAGTTCTTTATTAATATCAGCTTCCTGAAGTTCAGCTTCATCAAGGCGGACAAATTTTTTCAGTGAGACGACAATATTGCTTATCCGCTGGATAGCGTCCGCGTCAATTTCGTTGATTTCTTTGAGTATGTCAGCGATTTCGGGGTCTGTAATCTTCGGAATAAACTTTGCCATGATTCCGTTATTTGATTTTATAGAGGCGACAGGTGTATTAATTTCATGGGCGACGCCTGCAACAAGCTGGCCGAGGGAGGCCATTTTTTCGGAATTAATCAGCTGGATTTGGGTTTCTTTCAATTCTTTCAGGGTTTTTTGGAGTTCATTAACCGTTCTGATATTTTTCTGGTAGAGTTCCGCACGAATAATTGCGCTGCCAAGCTGGGAGGAAACAGCTTCCAGAATTTCGATTTCATCAGGAAGTTCTCTTATCTGACGGGTAAGCAAAACTATGATGCCCGTTACGTTTTGCATATTATGAACAGGGACGATAATTCTCATAACAGGTTGTTTAAGAGGTTTCGCACCTGCATATTCCATAAGACAGTTGCTAACCGAAATCTCGCGTCCTGCAATAGTTTTGGTCGCAACTTCGTCAAATTTTACAATTTGCCCGCACTTTGCGCGGACTGTATCGCCAAAGGATTCTTCTATTTTAAATCCGTCCTCGCAGCTTGAAGCATAGTAGGCGTTATATGTCCCGAACATCATGGAAAGTTCGGACAGTGTAGATTCAAGAATTGAAGAAATGTCTATGGATTCTCTGATAATATTGGAAACTTTGTTTATGAGGGCAATACGGATAGCCTGCGATTGTGCGTTTTGTTTAATTTTCCTCAGTTCTTCATTTTCCGCATTCAAAGCTTCTACCCCGCTGGTAAGTGTTTTAAGACGCTTATTTAAAGCTTCGTTTTGCACCTGCTCTGTTACGTCAGAAAAAATCATTATTGTGTATTTGCTTCTTTTAATTGCAGTAAGGTCAAAATATTTTATTTCAGATGGGGTTATCTGATAAGAAATCCGCGAGAAGAAATCTTCTTTGGAATTTATCGCGTTAAAAATAGGTGTATAATTTTCAATACCGTCGTTGCTCAGCGGGCAGATATCAAAATTCGAATTGTGGGAGAACTTTTTTATATCCGTAAAATTCTTAAAAACCCTGTCGAACGAATGGTTTTTATACACAACGTTATATTTGTTATCGGTAACAATTACAGCATCCCTAAACTGGCTGAAAAAATCAAACTTCCTCATAATTTTATTATATAATAAAATTATGGCAGTATATTTTTTTTATGGCGAAGAAGATTTTAACATAGAAAAAGAAATCGAAAATTTAAAGAAAAGTCTCGACAAAAATTTTCTTGAAATGAGTTTTAAGACCTGCGACAATCCAAAGTTTGCAGACCTTATCGCGATTTTGCGAACCCAGCCCATGATGTTTGGAAAAATGCTAATTGTTATAAACTGTCTTGATTACTTTTCCAAAACTTTTGAAGATAAAGAAATAAAAGAAATAACAGCCGCACTTGAAAATAATAACGAAAATCTTGATATAGTTTTTCTTGCATGCCTTCCGAGAAACGAAGGTAAAAAACTGGACAGCCGCAAAAAATTCTTTAAGCTGCTGTCAAAATTCAATGCTAAAGAATTCCCGACAATCCCGACATATAAAACGGCAGAGCTTGAAGATTGGGTGAAAAAACAGGCAAAATCAAAAGGGATTAAACCTGATGCCGACGCTGTTAAGGATTTGATTATTCAGGTCGGCAACAACCTGCGGCAGCTTGATACAGAATTGGACAAACTTAAACTTCTGGCTTACCCGTCAGAAAATATTACGGCTGCCATGGTGAAAGAAATTTGTATTTCGAATGAAGATTTGTTTGCATTTTCGGATTTGCTTATGCAAAATGAAAAAGACAGGGCGCTAATGGAATTTCATAAACTCCTCGACAAAAAACATCCGCTTGAAATTCTGGCAACTCTTCAAACCATGCTGAGACGCTGGATTATATTGAAAGCAAAGTCAGGGAAACTTTCAAACTACGAGCTTTCGCGCCTCACAGGCCAGCACGAATTTGTCGTACAAAAAACGCTCCAAAAACTTAAAAATACTTCGCTGAAAAATCTCGTCGCTCTCAAACAAAATCTGACGGATGCCGAATACAGAATTAAATCGGGACAGGCGCTTGATATTGAAGAAGAGGTGGAAAATGCCATACTCAAATAGTATAAGAGAAACTTATCCTTTTCTGACAAAATATTTTGAAAACGGAATCAACAGTTCCGATAAAAATATTGCTCACTGCATTTTATTTTACGGCTCGGATTTGGAAGCCCAGTACAATCTGGCGCTGGAAATTGCGCGGATGCTTAACTGCAAAGGCACGCATACTCCTGAATGCGACTGTCTGAACTGCCGCTGGATTAGAGAAAATAACCACCCTGCAGTGCTTACAGTTTCAAAAGTTGACAACAAACCAGCAGACGATACCTCCAAAACGGTAATTTCAATTACGCAGGCAAGAAAAATTAAAAATGACCTGCTTGTAACATCTGAATACCACAGGGTTTACATATTCTGCGACAAGGATGCCGACGGAAACATTCAGGGGCTGAACGGAATAAATTTTCAGGAAGATGCAGCTAACGCCCTGCTGAAAACTTTTGAAGAACCGCCGTCTGCGACAACATTCTTCTTTTTAACAAAAGACAAAACCGATATGATTACAACGGTAGTTTCGCGGGCGCAGTCATTTTTTGTTCCGTCAATGAAAGCTGAAGATAATTCTTTTGAAATTGTGCGGGAGGCAATGGAAGGTTATCCGTCGCTTGAACGCGACGGGGTTCTGGATTTGAACGACAAACTCTATGCCCTCACAGGCGAAAACGAGCCGCTTACTGTTCTGACTCAGGTACAAAATTACATAGGTGCATTGATTAAATCCAACGGGCTAAACACAAAACTTCTGCACGACTTTAACGCGGCAGAAACAGCAAAAAAACAGCTTCAACTGAATATGAATGCCCAAAACGTAATTGAAAACCTTGCGTTTGAACTGGTTTTGAATGGCTGAAAAAATTTTATCAAAAAATTTATAAAAAAAGAAGAAACATTTTTCAAACTCTGCGTTTTTATTGCAATCGCATAACAGTAATCAAAACATTTCTTCTTTATTATAATTGTTGTTTTTTATTACTTAATAATTCTCAGCCAGCCTTCAGGAGCTTCAATTCTGCCCATTTGAATACCGGTCAAAGTGTCGTAAAGTTTTTTGGTAATTTCGCCCATTTCGTTCATACCTGACGGGATAAGAATTTCTTTACCGTGGTCAACGATTTTACCGACAGGAGAAAGCACTGCAGCCGTACCGCAGAGTGCACATTCTTTAAAGTCTTTAACTTCCTCAAGACGGATTTCTCTTTCTTCCGCTTTTAATCCTAAGTAGTGTTCTGCAACATACATCAAAGAACGGCGGGTAATAGACGGGAGAATTGTATTTGATTTAGGCGTTACAACTTTATTATCTTTAGTTACGAAAATAATATTAGCGCCGCCTGTTTCTTCAATTTTTGTTCTTGTAGCGGAATCAAGGTAGATATTTTCATTGAACCCTTTATTGTGCGCATCAACAATAGCATGAAGGCTCATTGCATAATTCAATCCTGCTTTAATATGACCTGTACCGTGAGGGGCAGCTCTGTCAAAGTCTGAAATTCTGACTGTGATAGGTTTAGCACCGCCTTTAAAATAAGGGCCGACAGGTGTTGCAAAAATTCTGAACTGATATTCTTCAGCAGGTTTTACCCCTATTACGTTGTTTGTGCCGAACATATACGGTCTCAAATATAAAGTTGCACCTGTACCGTACGGCGGAACAAAATCAATATTAGCCTTAACAACTTTTTCAACGGCTTCGACGAATTTTTCTTCCGGATAAACAGGCATTTCCAGTCTGCGGCATGAATCAGCCATTCTTTTAGCGTTCAGGTCAGGACGGAAACATACAACATGCCCGTCAACTGTCCGGTAAGCTTTCAATCCCTCAAAACATGTTTGTGCATACTGTAAAACTCCGGCACTTTCATCCAATGTAACGGTTGCTTCCGTAGATAATTCTCCGTTATCCCAGTGACCGTCTCTGTAATTTGTGACAAATCTGTAATCCGTTTTTATATAACCAAAACCTAAGTTTGCCCAGTCGATATTCGTTTTTGTTTCCATTGTTTTAATTCTCTCCAATCTGTGTATGCACTGATTTTAGCACTGTTTATTTAATTTTACAATTAAAATTTTCAGCGAGAAAGCCGATAAAGGGGCTCGAACCCTTGACCTGCTCATTACGAATGAGCTGCTCTACCATCTGAGCTATATCGGCTTACTGTTATATTATAGCAAAGTTTTTTTGAAAATGTTCACTTTTTATAATTTCTTAAAACCAATCAATGAGCGGCTTTTTTTCACCAAATCTGAATTTATAAAGTTTACCGAAATCTTCGTTTGTCAAAAATTCGTAACCGACATTGTATGCCAGCGGTTCCTGAGGAATATTGAGGGATTTATATTTTTCGGTCGGAATCATGCCGGTTTCGGGGTCAAAAACATTGGAATAATTCAGTCCTTGATACACACAAAACGGAACTTTCGGCTTATCTTCCCCCTCTACAGTATAAATCAACCCGAAAGAGCGGCAGATTATTCCGCGATGATCATAAACCGCGCACTCGTTGTTTACAAGAAACGGACACTCATATAAAAATTTTTCACCCGTGAAATTCTTTTTGGCAAGTTTAGTTTCCGCAATCCTGTTCAGAATAACCTGTCTTTTTTCCGCAGGGAGAATACTGAACCCCTTCATTATGTATTCAAATTCTACTTGCGAAAACGGATATTCTCCGTTTTGACAGCACTTTGCACACCCTCTTTTACAGGCAATGTACGGTGACTGTGCTTCAAAAAATTTTTGAAGTTTTCCGTTTAAAAAATCTAAATAAAGTTTATAATTGTTCAGCATAAATTTATCTTATAAAATTAGTCCAGACTTTATCTTCTTTTTTAGGAGTAATACCTGCATTTTTTCCGGCCTCAATACATTTGAGCATCCATGCCATATTATATCCCAGAGTTCTCATAATCTGCAAGCCTTCCAAATCCTGTCTTACTTCGTCAGGAGAATTACCGTGAACCATATTCCAGTAGTTTGAAGATACAACAGGCATATTGCAAATCGTAAAGTATTTATTAATCACGTCAACTGAAGCAGTTGTTCCTGCACGTCTTGCAGAGGCAATTGCGGCAGCAGGTTTGTAGGCAAAATTTGCACCGCCTGCGTAAAATACTCTATCCAGAAGCGAAAGAATTCTGCCGCTCGGATGAGCATAATAAACAGGTGTGCCAAAGATAAATCCGTCTGACGTTTTGGCTTTTTCAATAATTTCATTCACCATATCGTCTTTAAAAACACAACCTTCATCTGTTTTTCTGCATGCTCCGCAACCTATGCAGTCTCTAATCGGAGTATTTCCCGTTTGGATTATTTCGGTTTCAATATTATCTTCATTTAAAACTTTTGCTATCTCGCTTAATGCGGTAAATGTGCATCCGTTCTTTTTGCAGCTTCCGTTAATCATCAAAACTTTCATCTCAAACTCTCCTTTATACAAATAATTTTATATTCTTTCCGCGTTTTTGTAAATTGTTTTTTATATTTAATTTTTTATGGTTTAATATTGTTGTATATGGAGGGGAGATTTTGAAAAAGAATTTATATTTTCTGGGAATTATTGTATTAATAAATGCAATAGTGCCGCAGTATGCATTCGCGTATCTTGACCCCGGAACGGGCAGTATGATTTTGCAGATGCTTATTGCAGGCTGTGTAGGGGTAGGATGTACTTTTAATATATGGAAAGACAAAGTTATCGGACTTTTTAAAAAGGGAAACAATGACAAACAGTAATATTAAAGAGGAATCTTCTTTCAAAGATCCTGATGCTGGTGTATTTGTAGAAAACGGAGTTTACATAAGAAAAATTTATGAAAGATACAGACCCGAATATGAAAAACTAATGCAATCGGGATTGTACGAAAACTTAACCGCCGCACACCTTCTAGTCAAACACGAAGAAATCCGGAGAGGAGAAGATTGTATTGTCATAAAACCTGAACAGGTATTTGTATCATATCCTTGGGAGTGGTGTTTTTCGCAGCTGAAAGATGCCGCGCTTGCTACATTAAAAATTCAGCAGACTGCTCTGGAATTTGATATGTCATTAAAGGATGCAAACTGTTTCAATATCCAGTTTCTGAATAACAAACCGCTGTTGATAGATACATCCTCATTTGAAAATTACGAAGAAGGTTCTGCATGGGTGGCGTACAGGCAGTTTTGTGAAAACTTTATCGCACCGCTTGCGCTTATGGCGTACACTGACTTGAATTTAAACGGACTTTTTCTGATGAACATAAACGGTATTCCGCTTGAACTGACTTCCAAACTTCTGCCTTTCAAGACAAAATTCAACCTGAATCTGTTTACCCATATTCATCTCCACTGCCGTATGCAAAACAAATATTCCGACAACTCCAAAAAAGTTACCAATATCAAAATCTCCAAAATGCAGCTGCAAAATATTATCAAAAATCTTCAAAGTACGGTTGAAAGCATAAACCTGCCAAAATATGAAACTGAATGGGGAGATTATTACAGTTTTACAAACTATACAGAAAAAAGTTTTGAAGAGAAAAAGAAAATAATAGACAATTTTCGAAATATCATTAATCCGGAAATTGTGTGGGATTTCGGGAGCAACACAGGGATTTTCTCAAGAATTTTTTCAGACAACGGTTCAAAAGTAATTGCTTTTGATATTGATAAAATGGCTATTGAGAAAAATTATTTGAAAATAAAACATGATAAAGAAACAAATATCTTCCCGCTTGTGTCAGACCTTTCCAATCCGTCGCCGTCTCTCGGCTGGGCAAATAAAGAACGCAAAAGTCTCTCCCAAAGAGCTTCCAATGTCGATTTAATCCTTGCACTAGCTCTTATTCACCACCTGAGATTTACGTGCAACATCCCATTTGAAAATATGGCGGAGTATTTCAGCTCAATAAGCAGGTATATGATTATTGAATTCGTAGACAAACAGGATTCCAAAGTCCAAAAAATGCTGCTTAACCGTAAAGATGTATTTGATGATTATACTCAGGAAAATTTTGAATCTGTTTTCGGAAAACATTATAATTTCATCAAAAAAGAAAAAATATCAGATACCGCACGCACCCTCTATTTAATGGAGAAAAAATGAACAAGAAAAATCTATTTATCATAGCCTTATTGAGTTTATTTTTAATATTTGTATTCAATTTCGTACAGGACAGAATTTTTTCAAAGCATAATGTGAATGTTCCTATATCAGAATTAAAAGAAACCTGCACACAATTCAATACAGAATGTGTTCCTCCGATAATGCTGAATATTAAAAAACAGGTTAAAGACAGTGGTGAAAACTTTATAACTCTGGACATAAGAAAACACATAACAGTTATTAAATCACTTCAAATACTTTCACTTGCGCTTCTTGCTGTAATATTTATTCTGATAGTATCTAAAAACCGCAAAGAAAATAAAGAAGACAATGATATTTCTTTTCCGGTGTTATGCCTTTTAGGTCTGGCCTCCATTTACAAAATATTCTATCTCTACACAAACAACATCATGGATATTCCTTTTCTGCTTGCAGCATCTGTAATAATTGCATGTCTTTGTTTGTATTTTATAATTTTCGGACTGATGAAACTTATAACAAAAAACAATTCAGATTCCGCAATAATTGCAATATTTCTAATGCTTGTCCTGTACCATATAAAAATTTTTATAAACAACTATCCGTCCTTTAATATTTATAAAATAATCGGCATAGTTCTAATGTTTATGATATGCGTAGTCTCGATAAATTCCAAAAAATTTATTCCGTTTCTTAAACCGTTCACAGCCGCGTTAATTATTTTATGCGTAGTTAACGGCGCAGGAAAAATATTGAGCAAAACTGATTTTGCCTTCTTTAACCGCTCGCACGCTCAGCAGGAATTCAAACTCACCAAAAATCCAGAACGGGATATCTATATCATTCTTCTTGATATGTATGCAGGGGCAGATACCTTAAAATATCTGGGTTATGACAATTCTGCATTTATAAATACCCTAAAACAAAACCATTTTATGGTATTTGACAACATAAACAGCAATTACAACAAAACACTTGCAAGTATTTCATCCGTTTTGAATTTCGATTACATTGACCCGCTAACTTTTAACACTCCGTCAGATGCCATAAGCGAAGCCGCTATCTTTAAAATGGCGGAACAGCTTGGATACAACACTTATTACCTGAACTCCTGGCCGCTTGAACTTTATATAAATAATAAAATCATTGAACACGTCTATAATTCGGATTTTTATGTCGGACAAACAACACTATCGCTGTTTTTCACAAATACACTCTTTGAACCGGCCTTTTATATTTTTAATGATACAAATCCGATTGAAAATGCACTTGAATATATGAATATAGTTTTAAACGAAAAACGCAATAAAAAATTATTCTTTGCACATTTTCTGATGCCTCACTGGCCTTATATCTATGACGAAAACGGCCAAAAACTCACAGAACGTGACGAAATATATGTTTCTGATTTCAAATTTAAAATTAATACAAAAAGCTATCTGGAATTCCTAAAATACGCTAACGTGAAAACTCTAGAGCTGGTTAACAGACTGCTGAATACAACAGAAGATAAAAAACCGGTAATAATTATATTCGGCGACCATGGAATCCGCACAACTTTCTACACTGCAGATGAAAAAAGCCACATGCAAGAATTAAAACGTGACAGATGGTTTTTAAAAGGTCATTTTAATACTTTTCTGGCTTATTACAACCCTGATATGGACACTCAATATTATCAGGACACACACAGCCTTGTAAACTTCTTCAGAAAATTCTCAAATGAAGTTTTCGGCACTGATTTCAAACCATTGCCGGATAAGAAATTTTATATTTATTACGACACATCTCCAAAACAGCTTCATAAAATGCAGGGCGAAGTTGTCAAATAATTCCGATTGTAACATTTTATTAATGAATTTTGTCAAATCATGGCAATTTTAAAGAATAAATTTCCTTTATATACATGGGGAAACAAATCGGGATATTTAGAGTATGAGTTACGTCGGAATATTCAACAGCTTTAATAACTACAATATAGGACCGAGATTTGGCGGGTTCTGCAGACCATGCATACCTGTAAGACCAATGCCGATGGGTCCGATATTCGGCGGATTTTGCAGACCGCCGATGCTGATAGGAGGATTTTGTCCTCCGCCTGTAATGTTCGGCGGATGCTGCGGGCCTAATCCGTGGGCTTTAGGAGCTGGAATTGGATTAGGAATGGGTGTCGGAATGGCTCTTCCGGCCGTTTTTAAAGGGATTGGTGTCATCGGAAAAGGAATTTGGAACGGACTTAAATGGGTCGGCAACGGAATATGGAATGGCCTGAAATGGATAGGAAACGGTATTGCCAATGCCGCTAAATGGGTCTGGAACGGGATAACAGGTATTTTTAAATAAAAAAATTACTGTTTATCTTCAAGCATTCTTCACAATCATATTACAATTTTTGCAGTCAAATTCAAGGCGGTATTTTTTGCCTTTTTCATCAATTAAATAGAGTTTTTTAGGAGATTTGCACATATTAAAAGCAAATTTCAGACAGTGTTTTGTCCGCATAAGTTCGGCACCGCGGACAGGACAACTCTCATAAGATAAAGAATCCACAATACATCCGCAGTTTTCATAAAAACTTTCCGCTGTTTTATTATGGATATTCGCATGGTAATCTACCGCAGCAAGCGGATATTTAACATGTTTTAAAGGTTTTTGAATTTCGCGTTTGTAATTGCGTAGTCTCTCAGCCATAAGTTTTTCCAGAATTTCACGGCGAAGAGCATTTATTTTTGACACAGGTAAAAATGGGGCGGGTGATGGGATTCGAACCCCGCTCACGAAAAAGTCGCTTTCTCCGGTCTTTTGTAACTGGGCAATGAATGTTTCCCGCATTTTATCCGGATTTTCGGCTTTTTCGCCGGTTACGTTTATGCTGACGGAATTATTATCTTCATCGACTGCTTTCAGTATGCCGTTGTTTAGTTCAAATTCCACCCTTATACGGCGTTTGATTTTGGAATTGTTCAACTGCTTGTCGAATTTCGCGTCAAAATTCCTGTAAATCACCGTTCCTGCAGTAATTCCGTCCATTTTATTCGGGTAAATTTTACGCCCCTCAACCTTGTTCACAAGGCAGCCTTTATCCTGAAAACAAAGCCCGTCCTGAGGTGATAAATCAACCTGACGCTCCAGTTCAAACCAGCCCTGTCCGATTTTCGTAACTTTGCCGAGTTTTTCACCGCGAGATTTCGGGCTTTCAAAGTTGAAACAATTTTCGCGCCCGTTTAAGAAATACGTTGTGAAACCGCGGTTAAAACTCTTTTTAACATCAGGGATGAAATCCGTAAAAACTGTTCCTGACGATGTTTTTTCAGATATTTTATCAAGTTCCTGACGGTAGAAGGCAACAACATTTTTTACATAATTTTCATCTTTCAGGCGGCCTTCGATTTTAAAAGACTTAACACCTGCATCAACGAGATTTGTCAAATATTTTGAGGCATTAAAATCTTTCAGACTCAATAAGTGTTTATCTTTTGCGATTATATTCCCGTCTTCATCAATAAGGGTATATTTTTTGCGGCAAGGCTGGGCGCATTCACCGCGATTTGCAGAACGTCCGCCGATTGATTGGCTCAAATAGCACTGACCGCTGTATGAAACACACAATGCACCGTGTATAAACGTTTCTATCTCACAATCTACGGAATCACAGATTGTTTTTATTTCTTCAAGCGAAAGCTCACGGGCAAGGATAACTCTTGAAACACCGGTTTCATCAAAAAATTTTGCCTTTTGGAGGGTTCTGTTATCACACTGGGTGCTCGCGTGTATTGGAATCGGCGGCAATTCTCCGCGTATCGCCAGTTCTATAATTCCTGTGTCTTGAACGATTATTGCATCAACACCGATTTCATAAAGCTTTTTGATAAGTTCTTTTGCCTGTAAAAGCTCTTCATCCGTTAAAATCGTATTTATTGTCACATGAACTTTTACATAGAATTTATGGGCAAAATCCACCACCTCTTTTATATCGTCAAGAGAATTCCCCGCAGCCTGACGCGCTCCGAAATTTACCGCTCCGATATAAACGGCATCTGCCCCGCTTTTTATTGCTGTTATTGCTGTCTGCTTGTCTTTTGCCGGTGCTAAAAGTTCTGTATGTCTCATATTTCCATTATAACGTGAAATTTTCTTTACATTATGACAAAATTATTTTCAAAGCAAAAAAACTTGATAAAACTCAACCTGCAGAAAAAACTGCCGTGTAAAAATTTATTAAAGACGGAAAAATTGAAGTAAAAAATATAACCTGTTAAAAATATCTCTGTAAAAAAAGCCCCCGTATATGTCGGAGGCTTTTTTCGTATTAAATTTACGCGGTAAAAATTACAAAGGTCTCAGTGAATCTCTGTAAATTGCTTCTACAACATCTCTGCCGTTTCCGCTCGGTGCAATATCAAGCAAGCCGCTCAATGATGGTGTTGTATAAACCAGATCAACAAGTTTTTCTACATCAGCATCAGTAAAGCCTTCATCCGTAAGCTTTTCGGTCACATCTACTGATGCAAGCCATGCTTGAACGCCTCTGGCAGCTTTTTCAGCTTCTGACGGGTCGCCTTTCAGGTCCGGAACTATCGGTGAAAGGATATCTGCCAGAATGTGCGGTTTATCTTTGTAAATAGTTTTGATTACCGCAGGAAGCAGAATAGCAAGACCCAAACCGTGTGATAATTCAGGTTTTACTGCACTCAACGGGTGTTCAAGCGCGTGTGTGTAGTGCAATAAGCCGTTATCAAAACATACACCGCCCATCATTGCTGCATAAGCCAGATAATATCTTGCTTCCAAATCATCAGGATTTGCTATTGCTTTAGGCAGATATGTTGCAACGTCTCTGATAACTTCTCTTGCAAGTGTAACACTGTACGGTGAAAGAACAGCGGATGTTGCTGCTTCTACTACGTGGTTAACCGCATCTATTGAAACGTATCTTGTTTGTTTCGGCGACAATTTTGTCATCAATTGCGGGTCATCAATAGCATACATCGGATAGATGCAATCATAAGCTATTGCAGGTTTGAAATTCTTTTCAGGAACAGTTACAACAGCAAATCTGTTTGTTTCCGTACCTGTGCCGTGTGTCAGGTTGATTGAAACAATCGGTGCTGCTTTTTCCGGTGTGAATGTGAATTCGTAAATGTCGTTGGCTGTTTTATCAGGATATTCAAGAAGAATTGCTACTGATTTGCCTGCATCTGTCGGAGAACCTCCGCCGATTGCAATTACAGCTTTTGCTCCGAAATCTTTTGCGATTTTTGCAGCATCATTTACGTGATGTGTTGTAGGGTTCGGTGTTACCTGATCATAATTTACGTAACCGATTCCGTTATCTTTTAACGCCTTTTCTACGTAATCCCATGCCCCTGTTGCTTTATATGCATTTCTTCCTGACATTACGATTACTTTATCAATTCCTTTTGTTTTTAAATCGCGGGCAATATCGTCTATCTTTTTAATTGCGCCTACACCAAAGAATACAGAAGCGCGGGTTCGTATCTCTTTTACATCATGGATGTTATTGTCTTTTTCCCACATAATAAACTCTCCTTTCTTAACTCTTACAACATGATTATAGTTCACAGCTTAACATTTTGCAACAATTTCCGACAAAAAAGCAATTTTGAAAATATTTTGGAGTTATAAAAGTATAAGTGTAGAAAATAGGAGTGCAAATTTATGATGAACGTACCGAATTATCCTGTTCAAAATACAACCCAAACTCAGGCTCAAACATATCAGCAGCCGGTGTATACGCAGCAGCCTGCATATTATCCGCAGGTTAATTATCAAACCGTGCCGACTCCTGCATATCCGCAGCAATACGTTTATCCTCAAACTCAGCAAGCCGCTCCTGTCCAACAGCCGCAGCAGGCAATGCAAGCCCCTCAGATTCCGCAGGTTGATACAAGCAGAATTGCCGTTCAATTAACTTCGGATTTGGTGGCTGAATGCGCCGCTCTGGTCGAGTTGAACAAATTAGCAGTGAATGTTACAAAAGAAATTGAACAAACTCAAGACCCGCAAAAGAAAGCCCGTCTGCAAACCCATGCACAGGATTTGAATCAGCTTATTGCTATGCGCGAA
Source organism: Candidatus Gastranaerophilales bacterium (assembly GCA_944324235.1). Lineage (GTDB taxonomy): Bacteria > Cyanobacteriota > Vampirovibrionia > Gastranaerophilales > Gastranaerophilaceae > CALUVN01. Next base: position 18,753 of record CALUVN010000006.1, on the reverse strand, counting down.
GCTAAAGTTAACCAGCTTCAGGCTCAATGCAAACAGTATGAATAAAATTTAAATTTAAAAGCAACTCCCTCATTTTTAGTGAATTTTATATTTTGAGGTATTGCTCATAACTTTGTCTTTCAAGCGTTTTAAACCTGCGCCGTAGAAGTATTTAAGCTGTTCAGGGAATTTTGTTTGAATATCAATCAAATACATATCGTGGACGATAAATTCTTTTATCAGAAAAACAATGTCTTCGTTTTTTGTCCATATAACCTGTGCGTCTTCGTGTTTAGAGCTTTCTGTCTTGCCGAAAAGCCCTTCAACATTGTCTGCTGCAATAAAAATCATTCTGCCGCCGACGCTGTATTCGATTTCCTTCCAGCCAGCATGCTGGAATACCGTGCCGATAACGGTTTGAATCATATCATAACCGACAATTTTTATATCCAGACCGCGGTTGTAAGCATTCATCAAGGCGTTTTCCAGATATTTGAAATCTTTTGCCCAAACTTCCATATAGATTTCTTTTTCGGCATTATTTATCACTTCTATAATCTTATCCATAATCGGAAGATTGCCGTTGACTGTCAGGATAGGCTCAGTGTGGTCGCTTTTAACATTAGGAAGTTTCTTTTCGAGAAAATCCAGAGTGGAAGAAATTTTACGCTTGAATCGTTTTGTTAACTCTTTCGGCTTTATCGGGGTGTAAGTTTCCGGTTTCGTACCCGAAGATATTGCGATACCGTCAACTTCAAGCGCTTTTAGCGTATCGTATGCCCTCGATTGCGGAATATCGGCAAGTTTTGCAACTTCATAACCCGTTGCGGGATATTTTTTTAAAAGGGCAAGATAAACTTTTGCCTCGTAGCTGTTTAACCCCAGTTCTTTAAGTTTTTCCACCAGTTCACTCATAAAATGATTATAACATATATTCTATAAATTTTTCTATTCCCTGTTTGAAACTGGTTTTCGGTTTGTATTTTATAAGCTTTATTGCTTTTTGAATATCAGCGTCTGTACGCGGAACATCGCCTTTTTGATTTGGAAGTCTGTTTATTTCAGCTTTTTTATTCAGGCATTGCTCAATTATGTTAATCAAACATTGCAGTGTAACAGGTTCGGAACTCCCGATATTTATTATATTAAACAAGCCTGTATCAATCATAAAAGACTTTATAAGACCTAATACCATATCATCAATGTAAGTATAATCGCGTGAGCTTGTTCCGTCTCCGTAAACATCTATGGGCTCGCCTGCATTAATTTTTCTGACAAATTTACAAATTGCCAAATCAGGACGCTGACGCGGGCCGTATACTGTAAACGGTCTGATTACAAGACTTTTAAGTCCGTATTTCTCTGCATATTCCTGTATTAGTTTTTCCATTTGCAGTTTGGATTCCGCGTATGGAGAAATCGGCTTTAAGTCAGCCATATCCTCCCGAAACTTCTCAGCTGCTGCAACTCCGTAAACAGAACTTGAGGAGGCCGCTATAAATTTTTGCACTTTATGTTTTACACAGCATTTGAGAATATTTTCCGTACCTGCTACGTTTGTTTCAAAATATGCATCGGGATTTTCAAAAGATTTTCTGTCATTAACTTTTGCTGCCAGATGATAGACTATATCTATTTTATTTTCCTCAAAAATTTTCTCTATATCTTCATGGTTTTTGATATCAGTTTCGTATAATTTATAGCGTTTGTTTTTAAGATTTTTTTTGATATTATCACGCTTCAAGTCCCGCGGATAAAAATCATCAAAATTATCAACCACTACGACTTTACATCCATCCTTCAGCAGAGCGTCCGCAAGTGATGAACCGATAAATCCCGCCCCGCCTGTTATTAAAACAGTATTGTCGAATTTTTTGAAAAATTTTTCGCGAAACTTTCTTTTAGGTTCACGCCAGAATACATTTCTAATGCATTTTACAAAATTTTTTAATAAATAAATGCTGCCGTATGTTTTGTGTATATAATCAACAATGTATTCAACAGGATACCCGCACAATTTTAACAGGATTAATGCTGCATACGATGCCCTGAACTGTACCCAGATGTGCGTAAACCATTTAATCTTAAAAAACGGGGATTTTTGCAGGAATAATTTGTAATAAGGCTGATATTCGTGGATTGCAAGAACATCGTTGCCGACAAAAACTCCGTATTTATATCCATGATTTTCTAATAAACCTGTAAGTCTAATTTCGTATTTTATGATAACATTTGTTCTTTCATCTTCGTGTCTGATATTCTCGATAAAAGTTCTAAAAATATTATCCCGAATAACTTTATTGCTAAAAACAAGAAAATAACTCTGAATGTGTCTATGAATATCACTGTTTAATGTATTACCCCAGAAATCAAGATTCTGTTTTTCCATTTTTTCAAACATTGCCTTGAAAGGGAAAACAGGAGCAAAGCACGAATCATTGGCAAAAATAATCTCATCAAACTGTTCCAGATACTCCCAGCCCAATATCTGTATAAGCTCCTGCCATGAACCAAAATCATATTTATCATGCCTGTACGCTCTTGCGGATTTAACATAGGGCGTAAGTTTTGCCAGTTCAGCCTCCGGCATATTACAATCTGCAATATAATGAATTTCCGCAAATTCAGAAAGTTTTTTTATGTAATAAATTACGTAATCGTGGATAATATTATTTTTATCAAAACCTGCAAACAGGCAAAGTCTTTTCACAAATTCACCGCCGGAATTATTGATTATATCAGGTTTGACAAGAAGTGTCATATATAACTTCATTGTTTTTTTATTAAATAATGATAAAGTTTCCCACAAAAGCCGGAACACCTTATCAATAAAAGCATTCCTTTCCGCTATACCGGAATTGGTTCTTATATAAGACTTTATTGCTCTTCCTATTTTGAACATTTCTTTGTTTAACTGGTCCTTTAAATTTGCCGTCTTCTATTTTTCGGGATTATCAGCGGAATCATTACCTTCATCAGGTGCGGAATCCTTTTTTACCCATGGATTATATTTATTCTTATATCGAACATAGCAAAATGTTATCAATACTAAAAATACCGGAGCAACTATCAATAAAAATTTCTTACAAAATGCCACTATTACTGTGCAACATAAAGCTATTGTCCTTATTATATGCAGCATTATAAATTTTGTGTAATCTTTTACAAACAAACCGAATTTAAAATCTTTAAAATAACAGTTTCCGCGACGAATCAATCCCGGAGAACTGCTGCATACTCCGTCATAAACATCCCAGTCACAATCTTTCAATGCGACACTGTAATCGTTTATGGCATTTTGACATCGCGTATTTTTATAGAAAAAATTTGCCCTGTCATAATATGCTTTCTTATATAATTCTAGATTTGTTTCATAAAAACTTTCTGAATTTACTTTTGCTATCTCATAATTATACTTTGATAACTCATTAATATAGTCGTTAGTAGGTTTCCAGGTGGTTTGTTCAATAAAATATGTTATCCAAATCCATGCAACTAACGTTATACATATAATTAATCCAACAATTATTTTTGCTTTTCTATCCATATATACCACCTTTATTAATTTTCCGAAACTCCATAACCAAACATAGCAAAATCATACTTAACAGGATCTTTTGCATCAAGTTTTTTCAAATTTTCCGTTAATTCCAATACTGCTTTAAAATCATTTGAACTCCGCGTCAAAAGCCCCATCTCTCTGGAAATTCTTGCAACGTGAACATCCAGCGGAATTAAAAGTTCCGACTGAGGCATAAAATCCCAGATGCCGAAATCCACAGGAGGCTTTCTCACCATCCAGCGCAAAAACATACACATACGTTTCATTGCTCCGCCCTTTGACGGGTCAGGTATCATAAAATAAAACCCCTGACCGGCTTTTTTCCCTGCACGGGAATAAAAATAATCACTCACTGTTTGAAACATTTTTCCGTTTTTATATCCATATTTGAAAAGTTCTTCAAGACCGCCGTCTTTTGTATAAAGTTCTTTCATTACGGAAAAAATTGCTTGAAAATCTTCAGGCTTTCCAAATCTATAATTAAAATCCCCTATTATTTGCGGCTCAAAATTAACGATAAAATTATACGGCTCATTGTGCGCTATATTAAATAATTCATCAAGTTTTTTAATAAAAACCTTTCGGCTTCCGTACGCGACAAGAGATGATATAAAACCTGCAATTTCTATATCCTTCTTATCCTTAAACCTGTGCGGCAGGCTGACAGGATCTGCCCAGATAAATTCCGGTGTTTCATATTTTTTTACAAGCTCTTCTATTCTGTCTTTTGTTATCATCTAAGCTCCTGAAAAAAGTTCTTTAGTATTATATCACATTTTTCTTCCATAATTCCACCGTATACTTTTAATTTTGAATTACACAGTTTCCTGAGGTCGATTTTAGAACCAAGCGCGCCGTATTGTAAATCATAAGACCCGAAATAAACCGCCCTCAATCGTGCCTGAATTAAAGCCCACGCACACATAGGACACGGCTCCAGTGTTACATACATTTCACAATCATCCAGACGCCAATTTCCCAGTTTTTGTTCAGCTGCGCGCAGTGCAAGTATTTCTGCATGAGCCGTTACGTCCGCGTCTTTTTCCTTGCAATTTACGGCTGAAGAAATAACTGTCCCGTCTTTTACGATGACGGCTGCAACAGGAATTTCTCCTTCTACGTTATTTGCCAGTTCTATTGCTTTTTCCATCATCATTTTCAATCTCTTCCACACTTGTTAGGTTAAATTCCAGACTCACGCAAAATCCGCATTCTTTTGTCGAAGAAAGTTTTATTTTGCCGTTCATTGCCTCTACAAGTCCTTTAACAATAAACAATCCCAACCCTGTGCCTCTGGTTGTACGGGTTGTATTATCATCAAGCCTTATAAATTTTTCAAAAAGTTTGTTCAGCTTATGTTTCGGGATAACAGGGCAGTCATTTTTTACCTGAATATATGCTTTTTTGTCGTCATAAGATGTCTCCACAACTATCTTGGTATCCAAAGATGCATATTTGACTGCATTCTCCAGAAGGTTAACAAATACCTGTTCAAGCCTTCCTTTGTCCCCTGAAATAAACGGAAAATCTTCTGTGATATTAATTTCTATTTCTTTATCTTCTTTATTTTTCAAAAGGTTGTTGGCAGATTCCAGAACCTCGGGCAGCCATACAGGTTCAGTAACAGTGCGCAGACGCATTCCGTCAATATCCGGAATTGTAAGCAAATCTTCTATCATGCGTTTTAACCTTTCAGACTGTGTCTTTATTATTCGTAAAGACTTCTGGCGGGTTTCTTCGTCAATTTTTATATCCTGACGGAGCAGGCGGGTTGTATATCCCTGAATGCTTGTCAGAGGTGTACGAAGTTCGTGGCTTACCGTATCTATAAGATTTGAACGAAATTCATTCAACTGTTTCAGCTCTTTGTTATTTTTCTTCAACTGCAGGTAAGACTTATGAATTTCGCTTGCCATCCGGTTGAATTCAAACGCAAGGAACACAATTTCGTGGGGAGTAAATACCGTTGTCAAAAGTCTTATCTGGCGCTCGTAATTACCTTTGGAAATTGCGATAATTCCTTTAAATAACTGTCTTATGTTGATATACAGATAATACGTATAAAGTGCCGTCACAAACATTATGGCTAAAGTTGCCATCAAAACAGAAAGGATAATTTTTGCTCTGTTATCCGTAATTGCGCGGCGGGTAATTTTTTCGGTAGTATTAACTATAATGGTAATTTTCGGGTCTGCTTTTTTTACATATACAATCGGCTGATTCTTTATATCCCCGAATATTACAGGGGTGTCCATAACCGAATATTTAGGCAGCAAGCTCATTGTTTCGCTGAAAACTTTATCGGTGTAATTGTGTGATGCAATAAGCCGTCCGTCTTCCATAAGAACATATATCTGGCGTTTATCATCTTTCAATGAACGAAATAATACATCGCTCAAAGCTTCTATTGTGTATGTTGCAACCAGAAAATCTCCGTTTTCAAGCTGTATATAAATTGTTGCTTTTTTGTTCTTTTTATTGCGTTCATGAATTGCGTCCAGCTCTGCCTGATATTTTACTATTTCCAAATTTTCGCAATAATCAAGCTCTTTTATAATTTTATTTAAATACTTAATCTTGGCATCACGCGTCGGAAAATATTTCAAAGTTGATGCAACCTGCTCAAGAAGTTTTGACACGGAATCAGAAAAAAAATCTATTTCATCCGATACCATATTTGCAATCAAAACAGCTGATTCTCTAAGCTGTGCGCGGACTGTCTGCTGGTTAATATTATTTATGATAAACCCGCTTATTGTCATAGGAATTAAAACGGCAAAAAATAAAACTATACCGATTTGTTCAACAATTTTAAGACGTTTAAATTTAAAAAATCCTGCCACTTAACCTGCTTTTCTTTATTCTTCCGCAAAAGGAGTGAGTTTATAACCTACATTTGTTACAGTATGAAGATATTTAGGTTCTTTAGTATTCGGTTCTATTTTATTTCTGAGTCCGCCTACATGCACTCTCAACATCCTTACATCTTCATTACTGTCATAACCCCATACCTCATCTAAAAGTGTTGCAAGAGTAACAGGGTTGTTAAAATGCTGCATCAGACAATAAAGAATTTCAAATTCCGTCGGGGTTAGTTTAACTCTTTTATTAACAATAACACATTCAAGAGTTTCCGGAAAAATTTCAATATCTCCTGCTTTCAATATTTCATCGGAAAGAGAAGTTTTATCCTCAACCTGATTTCGTCTTAAAAGCACACGTATGCGCAAAAGAACTTCCTGAATATCAAACGGCTTAACAAGATAATCATCCGCGCCGCAGTCAAAACCTTCCGTCTTATCATCAATCGTTCCTTTTGCCGTCAGCATAAGAATAGGAATTGCAAGTTTTGCCTGACGAATATTTTTGCAAACGTCAAACCCGTTCATCTTAGGCATCATTACATCCAGCAAAATCAAATCATAAGTATTATTCAAAGCTTTATGAAGACCTTCCATTCCGTCCTTTGCCGTATCTACAAAATAACCGCTCTGTGCTACGTCAAATTCCAAAAGTTCTCTGATTTCGTCATCGTCATCTACTATTAAAATACGTTTTTGGACTCCGCTCATAATGCAACCCCTCTTTTTTTATTTATTTATTTTATCTGATTTGCAGGAGTTTTTCAACTTTTTATAAAGATTTTTATAGTACCCTATAATTTATGGTATAATCTTAAAAAAAACAGGAGAATATTATGAGATTTTTACACGTAATGATTAGAGTTAAAGATTTGGAAAAGTCTTTAGATTTCTATACAAAACTTCTTGATATGAATATGGTAAGAACAATTATGCTTGAAGATGCCGCTTTGTATTTTTTAAGCGATGAAGACGGACAAACACAAATTGAACTCACTGCAAACTTTGACACGCCTGAAAACGGTTATGAAAACGGAAACGCTTTCGGACATTTTGCTTTTGAAGTTGACTCAATGGACGAATTCACAAAAAAACTTCACGCTCACGGATACGAATATTTGTACGAACCGTTTTATATGAGAGAAGCCGGTTCTAAAATTGCTTTCATTAAAGACCCTGACGGAAATGAAATTGAAATCATAGAAAAGTAGCAATACATAGAGGTCATTATTTTTTATGATATAATGGATTAAAATGAACAAAAATAACATCAATGTCGTTTTAATTTTTGTATAAAGGAGAAAAAATGAAAAAAGTTTTATCAATATTATTTCTTTTCACAATGTTCATCTCTGTAGGTTTAAAAGCTTTTGCAGACGAAGCAAATGAGGCATTGAATTTCTTTAACAGATATGTAGAAGCAGCAAATTCATACAGCCCTGCAATAACAAAAATGTATTCACCTGATGCAAAAATTATCAGACAGGTTATTAAACCTGACGGTACACTGGTTGACTTAAACACAGATACATCAACCTATATAACACAGATGAAACTGGGACAAACAACAGCAAAACTCAGAAAATATAAAAACACTTACAGAAAAGTAACTGTATCCAAAGCAGGTTCCGGATATAAAATAAGCTCGGAAAGACAACCTTCAGGCGAAACTTACTGGCTTAAAACCTATATGATAGTTAACAAACAACCTGACGGAAACTGGTTAATAACAGAAGAGATGATGCAGACTAAAGTTCAGGCACTTTTGAAATACGCAAAATAAAAGAAGAAAAATAAAATGAATAAACTCAGATTTTTAACATCGGGAGAAAGTCACGGGAAATGTCTCACCGCAATAATAGAAGGACTCCCGTCAGGAATAAATATTGACGAAAAATTTATAAACGAAGAACTTAAACGCCGCCAGCAGGGTTACGGCAGAGGCGGCAGAATGAAAATAGAAACAGACACCGTTGAAATAACATCGGGCGTTAGATTTGGTAAAACAACAGGCGCTCCTGTATGCCTTGTGATTAAAAATAAAGACTTCGAAAACTGGAAAAAAATTATGAGCACAGACCCATCGGACGAAACTGATGAAAAATCATTCACAACCGTCCGTCCGGGACATGCTGATTATGCAGGGAGCATAAAATACAACCTCAAAGACCTCCGCAATGTTCTTGAACGCTCCAGCGCAAGAAAAACAGCTATTGAAGTTGCTGTCGGCGCTGTTGCTAAATTAATATTGAAAGAATTCAATATCCACGGACATTCATACATAATCCAGATAGGCAAAGGTCTTGTGGAAGAAGATTTTCACCGAGAAATAGATAACGCAAAAAACACAGGCGACACACTCGGAGGAAAATTTGAAATTGTATATGAAAATATTCCTGTAGGACTCGGGTCATTTGTACAATGGGACAGAAAACTTGACGGAAGAATTGCGCAGGCAGTAATGAGTATTCCTGCAGTTAAAGTTGTAGAAATCGGCACAAACCCGCTAGGTATAAAAGGCAGCCAGTACCACGACGAAATTTACATTGAAAACGGCAGCGTAAAACACAGAACAAACAATGCAGGCGGAATTGAAGGCGGAATGTCAAACGGCGAAAATATCATTGTAAAAGCTGTAATGAAACCTATTCCGACACTCAGAAAACCGTTAAAATCAATAGATATTAAAGATATGACCCCTGCAGAGGCTCATTTTGAACGCTCTGACACCTGTGCTGTGGAAGCCTGTGCCGTGGTTGCAGAAAGCAGAGTTGCATGGATTCTCGCGGACGAACTGCTTACAAAATTCGGCGGCGATAATCTTGAAGAAATGATGCATAATTTTAATAAATAATATTAACGGCCGAAACGCCTGTTTTTAACCCGCTATTCCCTTAACACTGTTTTTATGGTATTATGAAAACATAATTACTCCTCTAAATGTCAGGAAACTTTTTTTATGAAAATACATCTTTATAAAAAAAGTAATGATTAGCGGAGTGTGGAGGGAAAATTAAAGAATGAGAAACATTATGAAAAAAAGCGCAATTTTAATGGGTGCATTCGTACTTGTATTCGGCTGGATAGTAAAAAATAACGTATTTGCATATTCACCTGTAGATTTGTATGACAATGTATGGCGTCTGGTTAATTCAAAATTTGTAGACCAGACCAACAACTCTCAGGACTGGTCTAAATGGAGACACAAATATGACAGCAAAATACAGACAAACGAAGATGCTTACGTTGCTATTAACACAATGATAGCAAGTTTGAATGATCCTTATACAAAATTCCTTGACCCTAAAGAATTTGCAGAAGAAACAAGTTCAATAAAAGGTTCACTGAAAGGTATCGGTATTCAAATCGGAGTAAAAGACGGAAAGTTAATGGTAATTGCGCCGATAGAAGATACTCCGGCAGAAAAAGCTGGACTTCTTGCAGATGATGAAATTCTTGAAATCGACGGCGTTAGTACAAAAGGTATCACCGTTGACAAAGCTGCAGATAAAATCAGAGGTAAAGAAGGTACTCAGGTTAAACTCCTGATTAAACGTAAAGACGTAACGCCTAATAAACTTTACACTATCACACGTGCAGAGATTGAAATTAAATCCATATCACAAAAAGTACCTGCAGAAACAAAAATTCCTGACGATATTGCATACATAAGATTAAGTTCATTCATCAGCAGAAATGCTGCAAACGAATTTGCACAAATTCTTAACGCAAACAAGAATAAAAAAGGATTCATCGTAGACCTTCGTTCAAATCCTGGCGGACTTTTGACAAATGCAATATATATATCTGACATGTTTTTGGACGGAAAAGTTATCGTCAGCACTGTAGACCGTGACGGATACAAAGAAACCCAGAAAGCAAATCGCGGCGTAATGACAAACAAACCTCTTGTAGTATTAATAAACAAAGGTTCGGCATCAGCCAGCGAAATTTTCTCTGGAGCTATGAAAGATAACGGCAGAGCAGTAATTGTCGGAGAGCAATCTTTCGGTAAAGGTCTTGTACAGGAGGTTAACAAACTTCCGTATGACGCGGGTATTAATATTACAATACAAAAATACCTGACACCAAACGGCACTGACATTAACAAAAAAGGAATAACTCCTGATGTTGTTGTTGAACTGACAGAAGAAAACGTTAAAAACAAAGACGATGTTCAGTTGAAAAAAGCCGTTGAAATTTTAGAAGAAATGGCTGCAGGTAAATCAGTAGCATCTTTCTAAAATTATTGTAGAAAACTTTGTAGAATACTGTAGAAAACTTTAAGGTTTTCTACAGTATTTTTTATTATTTATAAAATAAAAGAGTTTTCTACAAAAGATGTCAAAAGTTTTCTACAGAATTTTCTACAATGAAAACCCGCCGCCGGTCAAACTTTCCAATAGTTTTCTACAAATAATAGGAGCTTATTATTACTATTATATTTATATATATTATTATTTATATATTAATTAATAAATAAAAAGCTGTAGAAAACTGCAAACATTATATTTGGCAAACGAACGATGAGTGAAAAGTGAAAAGTGAATGGTGAATGGTGAATGGTGAATGGTGAAGAGTAAATAGTCCTTTACAGTGCTACGCACAAAGATACTCAAAAAAAAACTTTCAAAGACTTTTAGCCGTCGGCTTTTGTATAAACCGTAGTTCGTAGTTCCCTCTCCCCGTCAGATTGACCTCTGTGAGGGGGCAAACGTTACGTTTGCATCAATACTATTTCCACAGACTGAGAAGTCGCCTGTATTAGATATTCAAAAAACTTTAAACATCTTTTACAAGGCGGCTTTTGTATAAACCGTAAGCGCTTAACAACACTTCCCTCCCCCTTGAGGGGAGGGATTGAGGGAGGGGGCTAAGGTGAGGGGGTAAACATAAGTTTGCATCAATACTACTCTTCAATATTGAAGCAGTCGCCTGTATTAGATATTCAAAAAAACTTTAAACATCTTTTACAAGGCGGCTTTTGGATAAACTTGAATACCCTCTCCTAAGTAGGAGGCGGATTTGCGGACGGACGACACGAAGTAAGTCCGGATAGCGAACGGAACGAGACTACTAAGCCGCAGGCTTTTTGTCGAGTCTCCGTGAGCGTGGAGCAAATACAAGACAGGGGGAAGGGGTGAGGTATGATTTGCAAAAAGTTAAGATCCTGAAACTAGTTCAGGATGACAGACTTTATCCCTCTCCCGATTTGGGGAGGGATAACGAAATGATCGCATCATTAGAGTCGAAAGAAAAATTATTTGGAGGACAATAGCGTGAGCAGAGCGGAAGCGTGTTCCGAAAATGATTTTTCTTTATGTAGTTAATCTTTGCGCAGCGTAACAGACCATTCCCTAATCACTTTTCACTGGTCACTCATTTGTTTGCCCCCTCCCTGATTCCCTCCCCTCAAGGGGGAGGGATAACGAAATGATCGCATCATTAGAGTCGAAAGAAAAATTATTTGAGGATGATAGCGTGAGCAGAGCGGAAGCGTGTTCCAAAAATGATTTTTCTTTATGTTTTTCAGTACAGTAACGGACTATTCACCCTTTACTCTTCACTTCAAATCTTTCATATCCAGATATTCAGATTTGTAACAGTTTCATCAAGATTTATACTGCTCAAAGTTTTTTTATACTATAATTCAAGTAAAATGAAAGGGAGTAAGGTATGAAATTTGTTGTTAAAAAAGAGGATTTGTATAACGGGATTAAAATTGTAGAACGTGCAACAAGCATGAAAGCATTGCAGCCGGTTCTTTTGAATATTTATATAGAAACTATGGAAAATTCCGCTATAAAACTTATCGCAACAGATTTGGATTATACAGTAACCGCAATAGTTTTCGCCCAGATAGAAGAACAGGGCAAAATTACTCTTCCTTCAAAAACTCTGAACGAAATTGTTTCCAAAACAGGTAATGAATTAATAACTTTTTCAATGCAGGAAGGCGAAACCGTCGTTAATATCAAAGCTCAAAATTCTTCATTTGATATAATCGGTATCGCAGCATCCGAATTTCCACCTGAAATAGCAAACGTTGAACTTCACGAAGAAAACAGTTTTGAAATAGCCGTAAAACCTTTGACTAAAGCCGTAAAACAGGCTGGTTTTGCTGCAGCAGGCTACGAAACAAGTAATTTATTGTCAGGTATTGTCTGCGATATTCATGATGATATTCTGGAAATAGCTTCAACCGACGGTAACAGACTTGCTCGCGTCAGAGAAAAAATTGTAAACAAAGACGGCTGTGCTCACCAGTTGATTATTCCGTCAAAAACTCTTAACGAATTTATTAAAATGGCAGCTTTCATAGAAGATGAATCTGTCAGAATTTATATTGAAAAATCTAAAATTATTTTCAAAACAGAAAAAACAACAACAATCTCAAGACTTCTGGAAGGTCAATTCCCTAAATACAACCAGTTAATACCAAACGAAAGTCCGAAAGAAGCTCTTGTTAATGTTTCAAAATTCATCTCCGCTCTCGAAAGAGTTGCGATTATGGTTAACGAAAAGACAAATATCGTTAAATTTGACTTTGCCGATAATGTTCTGTCACTTGCTGCAGATACTCCTGATGCAGGTAAATCAGAAGAACATATCGATATAGATTACACGGCAGAACCTATCACTATCGCTTTTAATTATAAATTTATTCTTGACGTTTTGAAAAATATAGAAAGTGATGAAGTAAAAGTAGGTTTGAATACAAGTCTGTCGGCAACAGTGTTTAAACCGAACAGCGAAGACGATTTTATCTGCCTGATTATGCCGGTTCAAATCAGATAAGGTTAAAATATATTGATGGATAAAAACTTTGACAGATTGAATTTTCTGACAGCCGGTATGCCTTTAGCTACCGGTAAAGGCAGTTATAAACGTGCTTTTGAAATTCTGAAAGAGATGGATTTGGACGGAATGGAGCTGGAGTTTGTCCACGGTGTCAGAATGAGCGACGAAACAAGAAAGCTTGTGTCTGATGCTGTTAAAGCAAATAACTTTTATCTTACGGCTCACGGACCTTTTTATATAAATCTGAATTCTAAAGAAGAAGACAAAGTTGATGCAAGTGTCCAGAGGATTATAGAAACCGCGCTGGCAGCAAAAGATACAGGTGCTTTCAGCATAACTTATCACGCTGCTTTTTATATGGGACTTGATAAGGAAGTTGTTTTTGAAAAAGTTAAAAAGCAGACAGAGAAAATCATAGAGGTTGTGGAAAAAGAGGATATAAAAGTCTGGATAAGGCCTGAAACAACCGGCAAAGGCACACAGTGGGGTGATTTGGATGAAATTATCCGATTGTCGAAAGAGTTTAATCAGGTTTTACCGTGTATAGATTTTTCACATTTACATGCAAGAACAGGCGGTCTTGAGAACACTTACGATGAGTTCTGCAGAACTCTGGAAAAACTTGGTGCTGAGCTTGGCGACAGAGCTTTGCATAATTTTCACGGACACCTTGCAGGTATTGAATATACGGCAAAAGGAGAACGCTATCACCTTAACCTTGATGAATCCGATATGAATTACAAGGATTTGTTGAAAGCTATGAAAACTTTTGGCGTAAAAGGTGTTTTGACCTGTGAAAGTCCGAATATTGAAACAGACGCCAAGCTTTTAAAAGATTATTACATGTCTTTAAAATAGATTTAGAAAAGACTGAGCTGGCTTGAACGTTCTTTTTCCTGACGTTCTCTTTCAAATTTTGAAAGGGTCAAAAGGTCGTTTTCTATTTTTGCGAGAAACGGTGAAATTTCAAGATATTTTTGTTCTCCCCATACAAACCTTTTTTCTGCGCGGCTCAGGAATAGTCGTTGTTTTGCTCTTGTCATTCCGACATATAAAAGCCGTCTTTCTTCTTCAATATCTTCTTTAGTTTCCGCGCGGTAAAGCGGCAGTATGCCGTTTTCAAGACCTGTTACAAAAACGCATCTGAACTCCAGCCCTTTTGATGCGTGAAGGGTCATCAGAGCAATTCTGTCAGCGCGTTTATCCAGCGTGTCTGATTCTCTTATCAGGGAAACCTCGTGAATGAAGTCATTCTTTTGCGGATGTTTTTCAGCAAGATTTTTCAGGTATTTCATCGCATAATCTTCTATCTGTGACGAAATTTCTTCCGGCAGATTGTTTAGCTGTTCAAGGACAGGAATATCGGATGTAAGATTTTTTAGAACGGTTCGGACTGATTTTTTATCACATAGCATGTCATCAGATAGTTTTACAAACGGCATACCCGAGCGCTGCAAAGCTTCCGTAATTGTCTTTAACTGTGAGGAGGTTCTGTAAAGCACCGCAAAATCAGAAAAAGAATAATCCTCAGTTTCGCCTTCACTACGTGATGAATCTATTGAGAAAAAGCTGTGGCCGCCGATTAGATTTTCAATTGAACTTACGATAAATTCTGCTTCAGCTTTGTCTGTCGGAGCTGTGTGGATTGTAATTTTTTCATGTCCTTTTACGTATTGTGAAACTGTGTTATAACAGTCAATCATCTGGTTAGAAGCATTTACGATACTTTCTGTCGAGCGGTAATTATTTTTCAGGTTGATAATTTCTACATTTTTATAATCTTCTTTAAAATTATTGAAGAATTTTGAATTACCTCCGCGAAAACCGTAGATAGCCTGATTAGGGTCTCCGATTGCACAAATATTTGCATTATCAGGTGCTAAAAGCCGTATTAATTTATACTGATTTTCGTCAATATCCTGATATTCATCGACCGAGAGATATTTATAACGTTCCTGATAAGATTTTGCGATTTCCGGATTTTCCTCAAAAAGTTTTACGGTAAGAGTAATCAAATCATCAAAGCTGATAGTGTTTTCAGGTAATTCATTTTCTTTATACAGAGATTTTTCCTGTTCGCTGATAACAGAAAAGTTTTTGTCCAGAGCAGCTTTTTCGTGGTTTTCTTTGAGGATTGAAAAACAGAGCGAGTGGAAAGTGTGAATATTAATCAACTCTGATTTTTGAGGAATAAGAGCGGATAATCTTTCCCGCATTTCTTCTGCAGCGCGGCGGGTGAAGGTAATGGCAAGGCAATTATTTGGCGAAACGTTATTGTTATTTATCAAATGCGCAATCCGTCTTGTAAGAACGGTAGTTTTGCCAGACCCCGGGCCTGCTATTATGAGTATTTGGCTGTTGGGATTTTCAACGGCAGCTTTTTGATATTCATCAAGCCCTTTTTTCCTGTTTGTTTCTTCTTTCACAATTTCGTGTACAGCTTGCGGGATATTCCATGTTTTTGTGCTTTTATTCTCTTCTTTTGCAGGCGGAATATCTATGTTAAGTTTCAGATTAACAGTTGTTTTCTTTTTGTTGAGTTCACCGTCTTCAAACAGTCTGATAACCCCGTATTCTCCGTCGTAGCCAGCTTGTTTTATTACTTTTCCTGCTCTCAGGCGGGAGATACCTTCCCCTAAAAGCGTTGATTCTTTTGTAATTTCTTCAACAGGAATATCCTGTAATATTGCAAGTTCCGGCCCCAGTTTATGAATAAGTCTTTCATATTCAGTCACAACGGATTTGCTTGATGTTCCAACCTGCATTATTTCGGAAATTATCTCCTGCAGCGGCACAAGGCTGTAAACATTCCCGCCTGTCGACGGTTTGAAGTTTGAGTTAAACGGGCGGTCAGAGAGTTCATGAACTCTGTAGGAAACTCCTATTGTCAGAGGTTTTCCGCATACAGGACAAATCCCTCCGAGCTGTTTTGTTTCTTCCGGTGTAAGGCAGACATTACATTTTCTGTGACCGTCTTCGTGGTATTTGCCTTCTTCCGGAAAAAATTCCACTGTGCCTGCGTAACCTTTGCCTGTTTTGAGGGCGTTCATAATGCTGAAATAGTCAGGGTCTGTGTCAAAGACAGTTGCTTCGCGTGCAAGTTTGGAAGGAGAGTGGGCATCGGAATTTGAAACCAGACGGAATTTATCCAGTTTAGATACTTTCCAGTTCATTTCAGGGTCAGAAGAAAGCCCTGTTTCTACCGCAAAAATTTTATCTGCAAGGCTTCCGTAGCATTCTTCTATTGAATCAAAACCTGATTTTGAGCCGAGAACCGAAAACCACGGAGTCCAGATATGAGCTGGGATTATATAAGAGCCGTCACCTGATTCAAGCACTGTTTCCAGAAGGTTTTCAGAATCAAGCCCCAGAATAGGACGTCCGTCGGAATTTATATTACCTATTGCACCTAATTTGTTACGGAAGTTTCCTGCCGCCTTCATATCAGGGACAAAACATACGTGGTGAACTTTTCTTGTTTTGTCTCCTTTTTTGTAAATTGTGGAGATTTCAACGGAAAGTATAAAGTAGACAGGTTTTCCGCCGTCTTTTAAGACTTGTTTTTCGATTTCGGGTTTGAGTCTGAAAACACCGTTTCCTGCAGGTATAAGTTTTTCGTTTATTTCCGCAAACCACGCAGGATGCGTAAAATCTCCAGTTGAAATTACGCTCAGCCCTTTTTTCTGTGCCCACTGCGCTAACTCTTCAAGGTTGCAGCTTTTGCTTGTTGCGCGTGAATACTTTGAATGAATATGTAAGTCTGCATAGAAAAACATCTTTTTAACTCCCCGATAAAAATTTTTAATAATATTTATTTTATCAGAAAAATAAACAAAGGGGCATTAAATGCTTATTCTAAGACCGAACATCAGAGCAATACCGTTTCTGCCGCCGTTTCTAATCATTCCTTCCAGAAAACCTGTTACTCTGTCGCCCCAGCGTTTTTGCACACCTGCGCCGTACTGGACAAACGGTTTGATTGATAATTCAGGCAGGTAGACATCGTTTGCCTGAAATTTTGTGTCATCAATTATATTCCATACCATAGAAACACTCAGATACGGCTGCAGGTAGTTTTTGAAGTTGCCGATAAATTTAATCTGAGGTTCGATATGAATTGCGTGAAGCGGATCTGAGTTCATGTGGACATCAGTTGATTTTGTTGTGTAGTTGAAAGTGTTTATAAACGAATATGACATAATTAGGCTTGGCTGGATTATTAATCTTCGGTCAAGCGTTTCAAAGTTATACCCTGTTTTCTCGGCTATTCCTGTGTTCAGCATTGTGAATTCGTCACGGCTGTCTATAGTGTTAGCCTCCGCAACATTTGCGCCTATATTAGCAGTCCAGGCGGAGAAAAATTTTCCTTTATAAAACACTGCATCAGCTCCGATTAAACCGCCGTTATTGTAAATGCTGTTTCCGCTGTAAGTCTGGTGAGAACCGTTGTAAGACGCGTAACCTCCATAAAGTGCGTACCAGTTATGAGGGAGTTTTTTAAGCCCGCTCTCACCTCCTATTAAAGCACCGTAACTTACATTTGAAACTTTCGGGCCGTTTTTGAGCGGAACATTTTCGAAAGTTGTATACGGCTTAAACCAGATGCCGTTGTTTTGTTCAGGCATCGTAAACGGTGAAAAAGCAAACGGTCCGCCGGCTGCTGTTTTATTTTGAATGGCAAAGCCTCCCCTTGTATCAGGCGGGGTAATCATTACCATATCAAGGTTTGCAAAAATGTTTTTGTAAGTTTCAAGCTGGGTAAGATAACCTGCTATCTGCGCTGCAACTGCAGGGGCAAATACTGCAGGAGACAAACTTCCCCGTGTGAAATCGAAATCTCCGCTTGCGGAATTATAACTTGCACGATAATTGTAAATAGGTGTATGTATTGTTGCTGCATTATAATCTACATAATTTTTAATCACACTGTCTGCAAATGGTATTGAAAAACTTTCACCTTCAGGCGCACCTTTCATTGCAAGATTGTTTACAAATAAAGAGCCGCTGCCGTTTACACTAGATGCGTTTATTCTGTCCATTGTACGGGTGTTGAAATCTAAATCAGCCTGAATATTTGTGATTCCGTTTAAAGTTAAATTGCCAAAATTCACGGTGTTAATTTCATTATTTTGCATATTAAAATTTGGATTATTCGCAAAAGACGTATTTTGTGCAGAAAAATAACTGCTGTTTGCAAGAAGGTTTAATGTGCCGCCATTGAGATTAAAATCTCCGGTGAAATCTTTGTTGACTCCGCCGAGGTTCAAAACGCCGCTCCCTGTTTTTGAAACCGTTCCTGTTCCTGCAATTCCGCTCAAAATGTTGTTTGTTCCGTTTCCTGCCAGTTCTACGACAGCGTTATTATTATAAATATCGTTTAACCCGCCGTTTTCTTCTTTGTTATTTTGAAGAGTGCTGTTTTCAACTGTTAATGTTCCTGAATTATAGATTGCGCCGCCTTTTCCGTTGGCAGAGGTTGTACGGTTATCTTCCAGTATTGAATTTTTAATTGTTACATTTGCATTCAATCCGTTGTATAAAGCCCCTCCG